>NZ_DAOLGP010000021.1:0-67930 GCF_035329545.1 Candidatus Neomicrothrix sp. | reverse complement strand
CCCGTGCCCACCACCAATGACACCACCATCACCAACGAAAGTGGCGCCCTACAGGGGCCGCACCGAGGAAGTCCGAGAGTTCGGTACGACGGTGTCGCAGTTGCTGGCCTTGGGGGACTGGCTGTCCGAACGGGGGGTGTCCCGGGTGGGGATGGAAGCAACCGGGGTGTATTGGAAACCGGTCCACTGGGTGCTGGAAGCGACGGTCCCGGAGGTGTGGGTGATCAATGCCCGTCATATGCGGAACGTGCCCGGACACAAAACCGATGTTGCTGATTCGGTGTGGGGTGCGTCGCTTCTCGAACACGGTCTGGTGCGGGCGAGTTTCATCCCGCCGCCACCGATCCGTGCGCTCCGGGATCTGACCCGATACCGGAAATCGGTGATCGAGGACCGGACACGAGAAACCCAACGTCTTCACAAGGTCCTGGAGGACGCCGGTGTGAAGTTGTCGTCGGTTGCCTCGAAGGTGTTGTCGAAGTCCGGCCGGGAGATGATCGACGCGCTGATCGCCGGGGAACGCGACCCCGAGATCCTCGCCGGGTTGGCCAAGGGGCGTATGCGTTCCAAGATCCCGAGGCTCAAAGACGCTCTGGCTGGCCGGTTCAACGAACACCACGCGTTGTTGTGTCAGGCGATGTTGGCCCGGATCGATCAGGCCGACGCCACGATCGACGCGCTCGGTGTGCGGATCGGCGAGTTGTTGGACCCCTTTGAGGCGGCAGTGTCGTTGTTGGTGACGATCCCGGGGGTGTCTCAAAGGACCGCCCAGGTGATCATCGCTGAGATCGGTGCTGACATGTCCCGCTTTCCTGATGCCGGGCATCTCGCGTCGTGGGCGGGCATGTGCCCCGGCAACAACGAGTCGGCCGGGAAACACCGGTCCGGTCGGACACGACACGGATCGAAATGGCTTCGCAAGGCCCTGATCGAGGCCGCTCACGCTGCGTCGCGTACCAAGGACACCTACCTGGCTGCCCAATACGCCCAGATCCGTTACCGCCGCGGGCCCCAACGCGCTGCGGTCGCGGTCGGGCACTCGATCCTGGTCATCGTCTGGCATCTCCTCACCAACGGGGAGCCCTACAACGACCTCGGAGGCGACTACTTCGACAAACAACGAACCAGCGACGCACGACAACGACGACTGGTCGCACAACTCGAAGCCATGGGCAACACCGTCACCCTCACACAAGCCGCCTGACCCCAACAGCCGTTTCGTCGGGGCTGCGCCCCGACCGGGGGCGCCGCCCCCGCACCCCCACGCGTCTCACGACCCACTACAACAAGAGATTCACATCTCAGAAGGGTCGACCCTCGGATCGGCGCGTCGCAGCCAGCGCATCCATGAGCGCCCGACCGGTCGACTGCCGTTCGCTGTGCTCGCCGATCTGGCCGACGGCGTCGATCGCTGCGAGTGCACCGGCCGCATAGTCGTCACCTGCGGCTGGGCCGGGGGCGAATCGTTCGGCTTTCGTGAAGTGCGAGGCCCCCTTCACGGCGCCCTTTCGGCCAGTGGACCGCCAACCCAGCTTCGCCATCTTGAGCTTCACGGCGACGCCCACAGACTGACGAAAGCGGAAGCCGGGAGGGCCAGATATGAGAATGCGTTCGATCGTCGGGTCTGCCTCGATGAACCGGACAACGCCGGCGAGAGCGGGCAGGTTGTGCATCTCTGCGTCGGTGAGCCGTTGCTCGTTGGCCGGCAAGTTCAGCAGTTCGAAGAGGTTCTGAAACGCATCCGGATGTGCCTCAAGCTCCCCCTGGTACTTGGCCGCGTGAGGGTCGGCGTAGAAGTCGGCAGCGCCAATGTCCGAGCGAGTTGCAGTTTCCATCCTTCAAGTTTAGATAAACGTTTTGTGGATGTCTAGGAGTCAGCCCTCTGGAACGACTTCGGTTCATTGCATGAGACGGTTGCTGATTTGTGGTCTCGCTGGTAATGGTGTGCGGCGCCCTCGCGGCAGGTATCCTGCGTCACCCGCATCGATGATGATGGCCTCCAACGGCGACAGAACCCGTCAGGCCCTGGTCGGCTCGGCCTCCTTGGTGTCGAGGGCGCCCTGACCGGCCGCTGATCCGGCCCTGCCTCCACCCTGGCCTCTGAGCACGAAACCAAACGCCGTTGCGACGGCTGCGCCGGCGAGCGGACCGCCGAGGTACACCCAATAGGAGGCGAAGTCGGCGCCGACCAGGTCGGGACCGAAGGTACGTGCAGGGTTCATGGAGGTGCCGGAGATCGGGCTGCCCCAGAGGCCAGCGAGTGCGATGTAGCCGCCGACGCCCAACGCCCCGATGATCCCGTCGTTCTGGGCACCGGACGCAGTCCCAAGGATCACGCTGACAAGCCCGAGCGTGAGGACGAACTCCATCCAGAATGCTGAGCCGTTCGAGTAGCCGGAGGCCGGGTAGTTCGAGCCGTACGTGGCCGAAACGTTGACGACCGACTGGAGGAAGAGCGCTGCGAGCGACGCGCCGAGCAACTGAACGATGATGTAGCCGGGAACCCGCCACCATGGGAAGTCGCGTCGCAGGGCAAAAGCGATGCTGACCACCGGGTTCAGGTGGGCGCCGGACACCTTGCCCATGAACAAGATGACCGCCATGACCATCAGGCCGGGAGCGACCACTGCGGCTTGGCGGCTGATCGTGTCGGGGAACGCCTGGCCCATCATGCCGCCGCCGGCGGCGACCAGGACGAGGAGGAACGTGCCGAATGCTTCGGAGATCAGGCGGCGCCATTCCTGTCGCGGGTTGTTGAAGTCGTCCATTGGTTGAATGACGTCGGAGTGGAACCAACGGTCGATCGCCGAGCCGTCGGCGTATGGATCGGTCATTCGGCTCTCCTCGTCGGGCAGGTCGTGTGAACGACGGTATTGGTGTCGGTCCCGCCGACGCATCCCCCACATGTGGTGAGATTGCCGGGCGCTCGGCGGTACGATCGAGCCCATGGCACGCCAAACCGGCACGTATCCCGTCGAGCTGGGTTTCCTACCGGATGCGTTTGCGACTCCTGACGTCGACCACCCAGGGTTGCTACGGGCAGGTGAGCGTGCGTCCGCACCGTACGGAGACGAGAGCGTCGAGTTTCACGAGTGCCCGGCGACCGACTGCGATCAGGACGGCGACATTGGCACCGACCTGCTCGGCGCAGGCTTCGATACCGTCGACCTGACGCCGTTCGCCGCCCTTCAGAGCGTCCTGGGGCGTGTTGACGAAGCCGGCAACATGAACGACTCCGACGCCGAAGCGGTCCAGGCAGCGCTGGAAGGCGCGGTGCTGCAGTGCCGCAGTGGGCTGACGCTGACGGTGCTGTACGTGGCCGATGAGGGCCAGTTCATACGCACCGCCGGGCCGAACCGGATGTCGATGGTGCCACCCCGGTCGATCGGCAGGAACGACCACGGCCCTGCCACCTCGGTCCACGGCGACCAGGACGTGTTCGGGACGCCGATACGACAGTTGATGGGTGGCGAGGCGCCCACGCTGTTCCGTCACGATTCGCCCGGCGTTCACAATGACGAACCCTCGCTGATGCTGGTCAACCTGTGGATTCCGTTGCAGCAGATCACCCAGCCGCTGGTGCTCGCCGACGGACGCAGCATCGACCGGAGGAGCCACCAGCTCCGCTACGGGCTCGCCACCGACTCGTTCCTGGAGCGCGAGGACGACGCGGCCATCAACGACATCTGGATGTTCCTGCACGACCCGGACCAGCGCTGGTTCTTCCGTTCCGAGATGGACCACCGCTCCGCCTACGTGTTCAACACGTTGAGCACGCCCCACGGCGCCGGTGTGCTCCCGGGCGAGAGCCTCGCAGAACGCTGCTTTCGGGCGCTGGAGGCGGGGGAGTCGGCGGCCGAGCGAGGCGACGCCGACGGGCTCGTCGACGCGCTGGCCGACATCGACGAAACCCGAGCACCTGACGAGGCGACCCCGGCGCTGCGCCGGGCGATCGAGGGCATGCTCGCCCTGGCCGACGAGGCGCGCTCCGACCCCGAGGCGGTATGCGGCCCGAGGTCTCAGGACTGGGTGGCGAGTTCACAAGCCGCTCGTCGCAGCGTCGTCCGCCGATCGCTCGAGTTGCGGGTCGTGGTGTCGGTCGACAGGTAAGCGCTCTTTAGCGTGAGGTGCCCGACCATGGTGTGGTGAACGCGTCGCGTGCCGCCATCGCATCCGGGCCCTTTCGGGTGATGGGTCCGTGGCCGCGACCGACCGGGTAGCCGATCGGCACGAGCGCGACGGTTGCCCACGAGTCCGGAATGTCCAAAAGGTCTTTCACCTCGGGTTCGCGAAGGCAGTGCAGCGTGGTCAGCGTGCAGCCGAGCCCTTCGGCGACACACGCCAACATGGCATTTTGCACCGCCGGATAGACCGAGGCGCCGCCGACCATGCTGATGCGATCGAGGTTGGCGTCGGTGATGGCCATGGCCGCCGGGTTGGCGCAGAACACGAGAATCGCGGGTGCCTCGTGCAGGTGGTTCGCAAGATGGTCGCCCGCACTCACCACCCGGCGCTGCGGTTCGGCTACATCATCGGGGAGGCCGTCGAGACGGGCGAGAACCTGCGCGGCGTAGCGTTGCCATTCCGGGCGATAGATCGCCTGGAGCCCGGCCCTCACGTCTGGGTCGGTGGCGACGATCACCTTCCATGGCTGTGTGTTGCCGCCGGTCGGTGCCCAGCAGGCGGCTTGAAGCACCCGATCGAGCACAACGTCCGGGATCGGGTCGGGTCGCAGCCTCCGAACCGCTCGAAGCGTGCTCATGGCGTCATACAGCTGCATGGGGGTGCCTGCTTTCAGGGTTGGGGCCGTGGTTCACGCGGCAGGCCGAGGAGGCGTTCGCCGATGATGTTGCGCTGAATCTCCGAGGTGCCGCCGCCGATGGTGAGCGCTCGGCTGAACAGGTAGGCCCAATGCCAGGGGTCTGTCGTTTCGGCTTCCTCGTTTTGAATCCCGAGCATGCCGGCGGGCCCGGCGAGGTCACAGATGAGATCGAGAAGTGCCTGGGCGTTGGCATCGGCTTTCGCCTTGCGAATCGATGCGAAGGGCGACGGATCCTCACCCCGGAGCATCGCGTCGACGATCTTCTGGGTCAGCAGGTTGGTCACGAACCCGTCGCTGTACACCTTGGCCGCCTGCTGACGGCTCACCGGCGTGCCGGCGGCCGATCTCCGACGAATCTCGTCCATGCACTCCCCGAAGGTCGGCCCCATCCCCCAGAGCACGCCGCCTTCGCTCAGCGCGACCCGCTCGTTGCCCAGCGTGGCCGTCGCCAGGCGCCACCCGTCGCCCTCGGCGCCGATCCGGTTCTCGACGGGGATCCGGACCTCGTTGAAGAACGTCTCGTTGAAGTGGTTACCACCGGTCATCTCGATGATCTTGCGCACCTCGACACCGGGGGTGGCCATGTCGACCACGAAGTAGGAGATGCCTTGGTGCTTCGCCACGGTTGCGTCGGTGCGGGCCAGCAGGATTCCCCATTGGGACCGGTTCGCCCACGTCGACCAGATCTTCTGACCGTTGACGACGTAGTGGTCGCCGTCGCGCTCGGCGCTGGTGCGAAGCGAGGCCAGGTCAGAGCCGGCGTCCGGCTCGCTGAACAGCTGGGTCCACATCTCGGTTCCGTCCAGGATGCCCGGAAGCCAGCGTCGGTGTTGAGCCTCGGTGCCCCCGGCCAGGATCGTCGGGCCGGCCCAGCCCAGGCCGATCGTGCTGTCCGGGACCACCACGTTGGCCGCCGCCAACTCCTCGGCGACGAGCAGCTGCAGGTGTGGGTCGGCATGGAGCCCCCAGGGCCGTGGCCAGTGCGGTGCGACCAGCCCGGCCTCGGCCAGTTGGCGGGGGGTGGGGGACCGATGATCAGCGAGCCAGGCCCGGAGCAGCCGCCGCTGTTCGACGGGGTCAAGCTCGTTGGTCAGCTCGTTCACAGAAGTCCCGTGTCCGTCTCGATGCCCAGCCGGAGCCGACCATAGGTTTCGAGCGTTCGAGGTGCGACCATCGCGTGCTGGGTGGCGACAAACGCGTCACGGAACGTTCGCTGCAACGGACACGACTTGTAGACCGCCGCGCCGCCGCCTGCCTTGTACATCAGCTCGGCCACCTCGGCCGCCGTCTGCGTGGCGTGGGTGGCGCTCAACCGAAGCCGGCGCTTCTGTTCGACCGTTGGAGCGCTGCCCGACTCGGCCGTCACCCAGGAGTCGGTGATGGATGCCTCGATGAACGCCCATGCCGAGGCGAGCTTGGCCTCGGCGATCGCAACGTCGGCCTGAACCTGGGGACGCCGGCCGAGCGACTTCGAGCTTCCCTGGGGCTTCTTTGTCCCGGCGAGCTCGACGAGCTCGTCGACGGCCCGCCGGGCGATGCCCATCGCGCAGGAGGCCACGCCGCAGGCGAGCAACCCGAAGAACGAGAACCGCGACAGGCTGCTGTTGTGCCGCACCGTTGCGTCGTCGCCCAACTCCACCCAGCGGCCCTCCGGAACGAACACGTCGTTCACCTGGTAGTCGCCCGAGCCGGTTCCGGACAATCCGGAGACGTCCCAGTTGTCGATGAACTCGACGTCGTCGGGTTGAAAGAAGACGAAGGGGGCCACCAGGCCGTCGGCTCTCGCCTGGGGGGTTCCGTCCTCGCCGACCAGCAGGCAGCCGCCGGCGATCCAGGTGCAGTGACGGGTGCCCGAACCCCACTGCCAGCGGCCGCTCACACGCAGACCTCCGTCGACGGGCGTCGCACGACCGGCCGGCATGGCGAACCCGCCGGCGATGGAGCCGGTGGAACCAAAGACCTCGCTCGCAAACGGATCCGGAAGCATCGATGCCGTGAGGGAGGTCGTCGAGCCGATCATCGAACACCAACCGGCGGCGCCGTCGTGGTACGCCAGCTCCTCAATCACCTCCAGGCTTTCCCATGCCGTGACGCCGGGACCATCGAGATCCGCCGGGACGTACATCCGGAACGCCCCCGTCGGTTTGATCAGCTCGACGACATCGGGTGGAAGGCCGCGCGCCTGCTCGATCTCGGCCGACCGACCCTCAAGCGTCGGACCGATCTGCTTCACGGCGTCCAGCACCTGGTTGGTTCCCATGCCCCGTTTCCCCATGCCCTGTTTCTAGGGGATTCCGAGTGCGTATGCGTCGATTGAGCGGGCGTAGGCTTTCTCGACTTGAGCTGGATACGCCTGAAGAACATCTCCAAGTCCTATGACCGGGTCACGATCTTCCGGGAGATCCACTTCAAATTGAGCCCGGACGACAAGGTCGGGCTCGTCGGCTGTAACGGTGCCGGTAAGACGACGCTGATCAAGCTGATCCTCGGCGAGGAAGCGCCCGACGAGGGCACGGTCGACATCTCGAACGACATCACCATCGGCTACTTCTCGCAGTTCTCCGAACTGGACAGTGACACCACGATCCAGGCCGAACTGGTCGCACTCTTCGGTGAGGTGCACGCGCTCGACGCGCAGATGGACGAGGTCAACGCCGGTTTCGCCAGTGGGCCCGACGAGGCAGAGCTGATGGCGCTGGTCGACCGCCAGGCCGAGTTGTTGGATGCACAAGACCGGGCTGGTACCTGGACCTACGAGAACGACATCGACACCGTGCTGACCAAGCTCGGGTTCTCAGCCGAGCACCGGGAGTTGCCGATCGGTCGGCTTTCCGGCGGTTGGAGAAATCGTGCGGCGCTCGCCAAAGTGATCCTGCAACAACCCCAGGTTCTGCTGATGGACGAGCCGACCAACTACCTCGACATCGCCGGCCTGCGCTGGTTGGAAAGCTGGTTTCAGAAGTTCGATGGTGCGCTCATCGTCATCTCCCACGACCGCCAGTTTCTGGAGGCGGTCTGCAACCGGATCGTCGAGGTCGAGAATCACCGCCTCTACGAGTACGAGGGCGGCTTCGCCAACTACGTACAGAAGAAGCAGATGCGGATCAAGAGCCTCGAGCGGGAGTTTGCCCACGAGGCCGAGCTGCTCGCCTACGAACAGGAGGCGATCTCGAACCGCAAGGAACTGGCGAAGAACCCCAGCCCGGCGCTGCGGCGCCGCCTGGCGAGGGTGAGGAAGAGCGGATCACCCCGCCCCGTCGATCGGATCGTGACCGAGATCTACGCCGGTCTGCACGTGAAGGACAGGCTGTGCGAAGTGACCGGCCTTGGGATGGCCTTCGACGGCCGCAGCTTGTTCGAGGGCCTCAGCTTCGATGTCCACCGCGGCGACCGGATAGCGATCCTCGGCCCCAACGGCTGTGGCAAAACCACCCTGCTCGACGCCCTCGCCGGAGCGCCTGCCTCCAGCGGAGAGGTCAACTGGACCAGCGGCACCAACTACGCCTCGTTCAACCAAGTGGTCGATGAACTCGACCTCGACGACACCGTCGGCCACGCCGTCTCCGCCATGCCGGACAGCCTGGCCTTTCACGCCACCAAGAAGTCGGTCGGACGGTTCCTCGGCCTCTTTCAGTTCTCCGAGCTGGACCGTGCGACCAAGATCCGCGATCTCTCCGGCGGCCAGGCCGCACGGGTGGCGCTCGCCCAATGCCTTCTCTCGGGAGCGGCGGCGATCATGCTCGACGAGCCCACCAACCACCTCGACATGCAGAGCACCCAGGTGATGGAGCGGGCGCTCGCGCACTTTCCCGGCGCCGTGCTGGTCGTGAGCCACGACCGCTTCTTCATCGACAAGGTCGCCAACCGGGTCCTTCGCTTCGACGGCGAGGGCGGTGCGAGCGAACTGCAAGCCGGGGTGTGACCTCAAGGTGGAGCTGATTGGTTTACCTGAGGGGTATACTCAGGAGTATGGCTGCATCAACGACCATGAAGGTTTCGGTCAGCACACGTGATGCGTTGCGACAGCTCGCCGATCGTGACGGACTCACACTCGACGCCCAGCTCGAGAAGCTGATCCGGCGGGAGCGACGTCGCATCATCGGGGCCCAACTCGCAAGTGCTCCCCTCGGCGCCGACGAAGAGGCCGTGCTCGACGCATCGGCGAGCGATGTTGCCGATGCGAGCGGGTGACGTCATCCGCTGCGACTTCGGGACGCCCGCTCGGGGCGAGCCGGGGTTCGTCCGACCCGCGATCGTCGTCACGTCGGACGACGTTCTGGCGTTCCAGCAACACGCGATCGTGGTCGTACCCTGCACGACCACGAGGCGAGGCTGGTTGAGTGAGGTCGATGTCACCGGGTTCGGTGTCGCCCAAGCGCACCTTCCGACCACCATCAGCGTCGATCGCATCGCTGACGTTGGCGACACGAATATCGGACCGCTTGCGTTGCAACAGATCCGAGAATTGATCGCCGACCTGCTTGGATTCTGAGCTCACCGAGAGTGCTGGAGCAGATCGGCAATGGAATCAAAGCCGTCCTGGACGCGCTGGCGGGCCCCTCCTACCACCCAGGCGCGCACCCACAGGTAGCGCGCGTCCGTGGTTGACTGACGGGATGAACTCCCCCGGTGCTGACCGCGCCAAGCATGCAGATCCAAAGCAACTGTTCTTCCGATCGCTGAACCGAGTGGTGAAACCGCTGGTGAAGTCCGGCGTCGGGTCGCCCTTGCCGCTCGGCCTCGGAGCGGTGGTGATGGAGGCAACGGGCAGGGTGTCAGGTGAGCGTCGGGAGGTGCCGCTCCTTGGGCTTCGCCTTGGCGACACGGTGGTGGTGTCGACGGTTCGTGAGCGGTCGCAATGGCTGAAGAACGTCGCAGCCAACGACAAGACCGCTGTTTGGTACTGGGGCCGCAGGCACACCACGACAGCGACCGTGCGGCGCGGCCCGTTGAACGTTGTGACGCTCACCAAGAACGGATCCAAGGCGGGTTAAGCCCGTACCTTGGCCGCTGCATGCTCCTGCTGATACTCACGCTCGTTTCAGCCGGAGCTTTTTTGTACTTCGGATTCGAAGCGTTGTTTGCAGATCGCGTCCGTCAGGAGTTCGAGCGTTACGGCGTCCCGCAGTTCAGAGTCCTGGTTGGCTCGCTGCAGGTCGTCGGCGCGCTGGGTGTGTTGATCGGCTTGGTCAACGACACGATCGGAGCTTTGGCAACCGGAGGCTTGATGCTGATGATGCTGATTGGCGTGATCGTGCGCCTCCGCATTCACGACACGCCTCGGCAGATGGTGCAGGCAGCATCGCTCGCAGTTCTCAACGGGGTGCTACTAGCGCTCTACCTGGGCTGAGTGGGGAAGGCCCACGGTTTGCTCGTCGCTCTCGTCTCCAGCCAGAGCAGCAGCCAGGACGGCACCGGTGAAGACCGAGATGGCGGGGATCGAGCGCTTGAGGGGGTCCTTGACCTTCATGTGCATCCCGATGGCGCCGACCATCAGCGTCGCCAGCCCGGCGGAGGCCGGCCGAGCGAGCTTCGGCTTGACGAGCCCGATCAACATCATGGTTGCGAGGCTCACCTTGGTCGCTCCGACGGCGTACATGACGGGTTCAGGAAGCCCGTACTCTTCAAACTCCTCGCGCATGTTGGTGGCGTTGCCGCCCCGGTAACCGGTGTCCTTGTTGAACCGGTTGAACCAGACGTTGAGAATCCAGAGCGCTGAGCCCGCCTGGCCGATCTTGCCGATGATTTTCATAGGGGTCCTTCGTTGAGGTCACAGCGGATCTGTGAGCACAGCCGCTCCCGGGTCGTCCCGGAGTCAACCAGCGTACGACCCGCCCTCCGCAATCCCCACCGAAGATGCCTACAGGTCTCCTGCATCAAGCGCCGCCAGCACGTCGACGGCGCGCTCGCGGACCGCTGGAAGGTCGGAGAGCCGTCGCATGCCGGCCACCTGTCGGGCCATGCGGTGGTTGCCGGCGAAGACCTCCTCATGGCGGGCAAGAAAGTCCCAATACAAGGTGGTGAACGGGCAGGCATCGTCACCGACCCGCTTTTTGGGGTCGTACCGGCAGCCCTTGCAGGAGTCGCTCATCTTGTTGATGTAGGCCCCACCTGAGGCGTACGGCTTGGTCGCCATCCGTCCACCGTCGGCGTGAAGCGCCATGCCGACGACGTTGGGCACCATGACCCACTCTGCGCCGTCGACGAAGCTCGCCCACATCCAGTCGGTCATCGCTTGAGGGCTGACACCGGCGGTGAGTGCCAGGTTGCCCAGCACCATCAGCCGTTCGATGTGGTGCGCGTAGCCGTGACGTTCGACGTGGCTGATCGTGTTGGCGACACAGGCCATTCCGGTCGACGACTCACCGGTGAACGCAGGCGGCACCGGCCGGTTGGCCTCAAGTCCGTTGGCTTCGCGAAACGATGGCATCCACAGCCAGAACAGGCCCCACACGTACTCGCGCCAGCCGATGACCTGACGGAGAAACCCCTCAACGGAGTTGAGCGGCGCCGTGCCCGCCCGATAGGCGTCGACAACCGCGTCGACGATCTCCGCCGGGTGCAACAGCCCCAGGTTCATCGACGACGACAGGGCCGAGTGGGCCATTTTCCACTCGTCGGCGAGCATGGCGTCCTCGTGCGCACCGAACTGCTCCAAGCCGGTCCCGATGAACTCATCGAGCCGCACCAAGGCCTGTTCACGACTGATCGGCCACGTACCGTCGGGCGGCGCACCCCAGACGTTGGCTCCGAGGTCGGCGACGACGGCCCGGTCGATGTCGTCGAGCTCGAACCGGGTGATGGGAGGCCAGGCTCTCCCGTCGGTGGGTGGGGGTTCCCGGTTGTCGTGGTCGAAGTTCCAGCGCCCGCCAACCGGTTCACCATCGGGCTCGATCAGCACGTCGAGCCTGGCTCGCTGCCATCGGTAGAAGTCCTCCATCTTGAAGGACCTTCTGTTGCCAACCCAGCGGGCGAAATCGTCGTAATGGCAGAGGAACTGGTCGTTAGGGACGATCTCGACGCCGGCGTCGGTCAGCATGGCCCGCCCATCCCAGCTCATGGGCTCCATGGCGATGACCTGGCTGACGTCGTTCTCGGCCAGATGGGCTTGGAGCCCGGCACCGAGGGTCGGTGCCCGTCGATGGTCGACCTCGAATCCCTCGGCCCGCAGCTCTGCTGCAAAGTGCGCCATCGCCGACAGCACCAGATGTAGCCGCTGGCGATGCCACCGCTTCCCGCTGGTTTTAGCTTCGCTCGTCACCAGCAGAACCCGGCAGTCACCCGGCTTGCGATCGGCGAGCGCACCGACGGCTCGGTTCAGCTGGTCTCCGAGCACCCAGATGGTGTCGAGCTGCGTCACGGCTTGACCGGGCCGGACGAGGGGAGCGGCTGGCGAAACAGGCCGACCGGGATCGTGGCGTCGCAGCGCACCAACGCCAGATGCCAGGACGGCGACGCCCCAAGGGCCCATCGAAGGGCACCGGTCGCGTTCCTCCCGATTCCGCCCGCCCGCTTTCCCGGCTCGACCCCCAGCTGCTGTCGCATGTCGGAGGGCACCGTCGTCAGGGCGGCGTTGAACAACAGCCGGTAGGCGATTTTGATCGGTGGACTCAGCGGGGGACTCCGAAGAAAGGAGATGGCGTTCCGTTGAGCGTTCGTCACGACGCGGTCGGGGTGGTTGGCGATCCAATCGGTGAGCTCGTCTGATGTTTCGGGAAGCGGATCGGCTCCGAGAAGCCGGCCGATCCGGGTCTGCTCGGCCACGAAACGATCGGCATCGACAGCGCTCAGCCGGGCGGGGCCGAACGCCTGGTAGGCAGCGAGAAACGAGTCGGTCAGGACATTGTGGACCCATGCCGCCATCTCGGGACGGCCGGCGCTGTAGGGCAGGTTGCGCTCGGACGTTCCGTGCACGGGACGATGTGCTCGGCGCACGACCTGGACGGCCGCTTCAACCTCCGGCATCGCCCCATAGGTCGTCTCGGTGACATATACCGAGGTGCGTGACAGCCGTCCGAGGGGATCGGAACGATAGGTGGAGTGGTCCTCCACCCCTGCCACCACCTCGGCGTGGGCGGATTGGATGACGAGCGCCCGGATTCCCCCGACGAACACCGAGGCGTCGCCGAGCACCCGCCACGACACCGAATCGGGGCCCAGAATGCCGGGATCGCCGGGGAAGTCCAGCGTGTTGGCCAGTGGCGTGGGACCGTGTGCAAAGAGTCCCGTCATCGCCGACACGACGGGATCCCTCAGGCTGCGGAGGCTGAGGTTCAACGCTTCTCGACGATCTTTGCCAGCCGGCGCATACCGAATGCGAAACCGAGTGCGCTCAGCTTGCTGACGATAGGTGCGAGAAGTTTGGGCAGGTACGGAACGGTGACCTGCTCGAACCAGTCGACGTTGGAGCCGTCGCCGTGAGGCCAAACGTCGAAGCCGGCCCGACCTCGGAGAACCGGTCCGAGTTTCTCGACTTCACACGAGCCGAGCGCCGTCGCTTCGTCCCACTCGATTGCAGAGATCCGCATGCGGTCGACCAGCGCCAGCTTCCACAAGCCGGTGTATCCGGTGAACGTTGCCCCCTCCACCTGGTAGTCGCTCGAGTCGACTTCCATCCGGGTGGCGGGAATCCATTTGGCGTGGTTGGGCCAGTCGATCATCTCGTCCCAGACCGCTCGAGACGGTGCGTGGAACTGGTGGGAGACGGTGAAGTCGATCAGGGCCATGCGCCAAGGTACCCACATCGGCAGCGGGAGCCATCCGCCGCGCAATACTGGGCCCGAAGGAGGACCAATGGTTGACGAACGTGCGCTGGAAGCCGGGGATCCCATGGCGGGTCGATCGGTGCTCGTGGCCGGGGCAACCGGAGGGTTGGGATCGGCGATCGCCCAAAACCTGGCCCGGCGCAGGGCGGTACTGACGCTGGTGTCCCGTCATCGCGATGCCCTGGCGGCGCTGGACGTGCCCGGTCATCGGCTGGCACTGGATCTCCGAGACCCGCAGGCGTGTGAAGCTGCGGTCCGGGCGGCCGTCGAGCACGCAGGGAAGCTCGACGTCGTGGTGAACGCAGTCGGCGTTGTGGCCTTCGGCCCGATCGAGGACCTCTCGGTCGACAGCATGGAGGAGCTCTTCATGACCAACACCTTCCTCCCGATCCTGCTCGCCAAAGCTGCCCTCGGTGCGCTCAGCAAGGGAGGGGTCATCGTGAACATCCCGGGTGTGATCGCGGAACAGAACCTGCCCGGCATGGCCGCCTACGGGGCCTCCAAGGCCGCAGCGCGGTCCTTCGACGAAGCGCTCGCTCGCGAGGCACGTCGCCGCAAGATCCGCGTGATCGACGCCCGACCGCCACACACCGAGACCGGCTTGGCGAATCGTCCCCTCGAGGGTCAGACACCAAAGATGCCGAAGGGTCTGGACCCGGTCGCGGTGGCTGCAACGATCTGCAACGCCCTCGCCGGCGACACCACCGACCTTCCCAGTACAGCGTTCACCTGACAGGCGTCACAGCTAAGTCGTCGTCGATATTGGATGAAAGTATTGACATCGCCCCTGTCCGGTACATACTTAAGAAATCAGGTTCACCAGACGTGAACACGTGAGACTGGCGAGAACCGGCCGCACGGAACATCAAGGATATCGGAAGGTGATTTCAATGGCTGACCCAATCATCACAATTGGCTCCAACGGCGATGCCGTCAAGAAGGCGCAAAAAGCGCTCAATGATCGTGGATGGTGGTTGACAGTAGATAAGATTTTCGGATCATTGACACGAAACGCTGTCGTCGGTTATCAGACGCAACGATCCGTCGGCTCGGGGTGGGAATTCTCGTATCCCTTGAAGGTCGATGGAATCGTTGGCCCAGCAACCTGGTCTCGACTGACGCCGCCCGTGATCAAAAGGAAAGGGACGGGAAATGCCGTAAGGCTCCTGCAAGAACTCCTCAACGGCAATGGGTACAGCCCTGGCCCGATGGACGGAAAATTCGGTCCTCTTACCGAAACCGCTGTCAAGGACTTTCAGCTAGGGTGGCTGACTGTTGATGGAATTGTCGGTGGGAAAACGTGGGCAGCCCTCGGGAGTTGACCGAGTCTTTCGGTGAATCGTGATCCTGGGCGGGAATGCAGGCGGCAATCTGACCGGATGAAACAGCGTCACTGATGCCGGGGGTACAAACCGTTCCTCCCAGCATCAGTGACGACGTCCGCGTCAAACATCGGGACGTGAGCGTCCTTGGGCTCCTTGCTTGCATGTCCAAGGACGTACCGGTGTAGCCATTTGTTCAGCGGCTGCTCCTCGTCGTTGAGCTGCAGAACGACGTCGTCGGAGCGGGTTGACATCGCTATAGAGATGGTCATAATTGACAGACGAGGTTCACGCGATGTGAACACGTGGGCGGGCGAGAACCAGCCGCACGGAATGACGAGAAAACGATTAGGAGATTCTCATGGCTGACCCCATCATCAAGATTGGCTCAAACGGCGCTGCAGTGAAGAAGGCGCAACAAGCGCTCATCGATCGCTACTACCTCTGGGACGGAACCGCTGACGGTATCTTTGGGCCGGTCACGAGGAAGAACGTCATCAGGTATCAGCTAGACCGCTCTGCTGGCGAGTGGAATGCCTACTCGTACCCCTTGAAGATCGATGGAATCGTCGGCCCAGCAACTTGGTCCAGGCTGACTCCGCCGGTGATCAAGAAGAAGTCTACGGGAAACGCAGTACGGCTCCTTCAGGAGATTCTCAAAAGCTGGGGATACCCGCCGTATGATCCTGGCCCAGTGGATGCCAAATTCGGTTCGCTCACCGAAACCGCCGTTAAAGCCGTTCAGACCGACTATGGCCTCAAGGTCGATGGAATTGTTGGCGCCAAGACATGGGCTGCGGTGGGTAGTTGATCGAGCATCAGTGACGGCGTCCGCGTCGAGCATCTGGATGTGAGGCTGCCTGAGCTACCTTGAACTTCGTGTCTGAGGAGACGGTCCCAAGCCACTTAGTCCAGCGCCTGCTCCTCAACGCCGAGCGGCAGGGACTGGAGTTGGGGGCACTGCTGAGGTCGGCAAGGATCCCCGACGACGTCGCCTACAACCCTCGGGCCCGGGTGACGCTGAACCAGCTGTCCGGCCTGACCCGCAGCATCTGGGCTGAGACCGACGACGAACTGTTCGGGGTTGGACCAAACTTGGCACTTGGCACTTGGCACTTGGCAGCTTCCGATTGGTCGCACCGAGGATCTTCAGCGCTCCCGATCTGCGCACGATGCTGATCCGGACGGATCAGGCAACCCGGGTGCTCACTGCGGCCCCGCGAATCGAGGCACTACTCGACGACGTCACGCCCCGGCTGACGGTCGACGTCCACCGGCTGGACGATCCCGAGCACATCGTGATCGACACGTTGCTCGCCTTCATCCACCGCACGATCGGGTGGGCGATCGGCCGTCGCGTGCCCCTCGTCTTCCTGGAAATGCCCTACGAGACGCCACCGTTTCTGCGCTACTACGAGGCCGCCTTCGGCCTGCTGCCCACCTTCGGCGCCGAAGTGGCGGTCCTGGGCTTCGACGCCGACCTGCTCGACGCCCCACTGCTGCGCACCCCAGTAGACCTCGAGGCGTACATCGGGGAGTCACCGACCAACTTCTTCTCAATTCGGGATCACGGCTCGACGACCGCCGACCAGGTGCGTCGCATCCTCGACGAGGGCCTGACCGGCGACTGGCCCACACCCGATGAAATCGCTTCCCGACTCTCGGTGAGCGTGCACCACCTCCGTCGTCTCCTGCGCGAGGAGGGCACCACGGTGAGCGACCTGCGAGGAGACCTCATGAGAGACACAGCGATCAACAGCCTGGTGATCGGCAAGGAGAGCATCGACGAGCTGTCTGCTCGGCTCGGATTCTCGGAGCCCAGCGCATTCCGGCGCGCATTTCGGCGATGGACGGGGATGCCTCCCGGCGCCTACCGACCCCGGTAGCACGGCAGTGCAACCGCTTGGCGCTCGTCTCGGCTACTTCCTGCGATCGTCGGTGCCATAGAGCTCGTCGATCAGGTCGCTGTACTTCTCGGCGATCGGCTTCCGCTTGAGCTTCATCGTCGGTGTGAGCTCGTCGCCTCCGGCCTCCCACGTGTTCGGCACGATCTTGAACTTCTTGATCTGCTCGACGCGCGACAGCCCAGCGTTGGCCCGCTCGACGGCCGCCTCCACCTGCGCCAGCGCCGCTGCGTCGTCAATGCCGGCCGAAGCCTCGGGGTCGAGGCAGACGAGCGCCGTCACGTAGGGCCGCTGGTCGCCGATGGCGATGACGCTTCCGATCAGGCCGCACTCCACCTGGATGGCGGCCTCGATGTTGGTCGGCGACATGTTTTTGCCCGCCGCATTGATGATCAGTTCCTTCTTGCGGTCGACGATGGCGACGTAGCCGTCCTGGTCGATCGTCGCGACGTCGCCGGTGTGCAGCCAGCCCTCCGGGTCGATCGCTTCGGCGGTCTGTGCCGGCGAGTTGCGGTAGCCCCGCATCACCCCGGCGCTCTTCACGAGCAGTTCGCCGTCGTCGGCGATTCTGACCTCGACGCCTGGCAACGGCTTGCCCACCGTGCCCGGACGGGGGTGCTCCAGGGGCGTGAGCGTGCCGACGAGACACGATTCCGACATTCCCCAGCCCTCGGCCATCGGCAGGCCGAGGCTGATGAAGAACTTGAGCGCATCGGGCGAGACCGGAGCGGCCCCGGAGACGGCGAGGAGCATCTGATCCAGCCCCACCCGCTCCCGCAGCTTGCTGAGCACCAGCTTGTCGGCGATCGCATGCTGCGCTTTGAGAAGAGGGGGCATCGAGCGTCCTACGATCAGGGCATCCGCCTGCTGGGATCCGACATCCAGCGCCCAGTTGATCAGCTTCGCCTTGGGCCCCTCCTCGGCCGCCACCGCCGCTTCGAGACCCGCCTTGAACTTGTACCAGACCATCGGAACGCCCAGCAGCATCGTCGGTTTCAGCGCAGCGATGGTTGGGGCCAGTTGCTTGGTGTCGGCGAGGGTGGTCACGGTCATCCCCATGGCCACCGGGACATAGTGGGCCAGCCACCGGTTGGCCAGGTGTGCGTCGGGAAGGTACGACAGCGCCCGGGTTCCTTCAGCCGCCCGGCTGATCTCGGGGACCTTCAAGGCAGATTCGATGCTGAACGCCACGTTGGCGTGGGTGAGCTCGACGCCCTTCGGGGGGCCCGTGGTGCCGGACGTATAGATGATGGTCATCAGGTCGTCGGGTTCGACCGCACGCCAGGATGCCTCGAAGTCGAAGTCGTCCCCGTCGCTCTGTTCGAGGTCGGCCAGCTCCTCGACCTTCAAGATGTGCTCGATCTTCCCTCTGACCTTGCCCGCCGCCTCGGCGATGGTGCCGAGGAACTGCTCCTCACACATCACCACGCTGTTCCCGGCGTTCTCGAACAGGTAGGCGATCTGCTCGACCGAGCTGGTGTTGTACACCGAGAACGGCACCGCGCCGAGATGCAGCAACGCTGTGTCGACCAGGTGGAACTCGGGCCGGTTGGTCAGCATGAGCGCCACCGTGTCGCCGCGGCGCACGCCCAACTCATGGAACCCGGCGGCGATCTGGTGCACCCGCTTGGCGTACTCGGCATAGGTGATGACGACGGTGCCCTCCGAGTTGCGAAGCGCGATGCGCGTCGGATGCTTGGCGACCGTGTCTTGGAAGGTCTGGCAGAAGCTCATGTGGAGTCCCATCTGGTGAGGAGGTCGGCGGCGTCTCGGGGGCCGGTTGGTGTTTCGGTGGGCGTTCGCTCAAAGCGTGGGGCAGGGGAGGGCTGAACACAACCCTCGAGATCAAAAAGGAGCGGCGCTGAACGTTGTGTGGATGCTTCGGCGCCTCCCATGGTGTCAGCACCGGCGAGACGCAGGCGTCGCTCCCCTCGAAGAGGTCGGTCCACTCGGAGCGGGTGCGCAGCTTGAACGTGGTCGTGAGCAGTTCCCGAATCGCCCAGTCCGTGGATGAACGACATCAGCAGGCTGGACCCGTCGACCATCGCCGCATCGACCACCTGGCCACGCCCCGAGCTGTTGCGCTCGAACAGCGCAGCGAGGATGCACATCGTCATCGTCAGACCGCCCCCGCCGAAGTCACCGACCAGGTTGAGCGGTGGCACCGGGCGCCCGCCGGCGTGACCGATCGGCTCGAGCGCACTCGAAATGGCCAGATAGTTGATGTCGTGGCCGGCGCGGTCGGCCAGCGGGCCGTTTTGCCCCCACCCGGTCATGCGGGCATACACCAGACGGGGGTTGACAGCCTGCAGGTCGTCGGGGCCGATGCCCAGCCGTTCGGCAACGCCGGGCCGGAACCCCTCGACGAAGACGTCCGCCTGTGTCACCAGGTTCTGGAGCCGGGGCCGGGGCCAGGCTGGCGATCTCGAGCACCTTCAGCCCGACGAGCGGCCCGTTTGGGGCTGCTCTGCGCTCACAGGAACCGCGAGATCAGTTCCTTCATGATCTCGTTGGTGCCGCCGTAGATCTTCTGCACCCGGGCATCGGTCCACTGCCGGGAGATGGGGTACTCCGTCATGTAGCCGTAGCCCCCGAACAGCTGGAGGCAACGGTCGGCGACGACGTTCTGCTGCTCGGTGCTCCACCACTTGATCTTGGAGGCGTCCTTGTAGTCGAGGGCGCCGTCGAGATGCTTCATGATGCACTCGTCGAGGTAGCACTGGGTGACGCTGACCAACGTGTCGCACTCGGCGAGCTCGAAGCGCGTGTTCTGAAACCCGAAGAGCTCCTTGCCGAACGCCTGGCGCTCCTTGGTGTAGCGCAGGGTCTCCTCCATGATGACGTGCATGTTGGCGACGCCGCTGACCGACAGGATCAGCCGTTCCTGGGGGAGCTGCTCCATCAACGAGGCGAACCCCTGGCCCTCGACGCCACTGAGCAGGTTGCCGGCCGGCACCCGGACGTCGTCGAAGAAGAGCTCGCAGGTGTCCAGACCATGCTGGCCCACCTTCTCCAGGTTGCGGCCCCGCTCAAAGCCGTCGCGGTCGGTCTCGACCAGCAGCAGGGAGATGCCCTTGGCGCCCTCCGACGGGTCGGTCTTGGCCACCACCACGACCAGGTCGCACAGGAAGCCGTTGGTGATGAACGTTTTCGACCCGTTGATGACGTACTCGTCGCCGTCCTTGATGGCGGTGGTGCGGATGGCCTGGAGATCGGACCCGGTGCCCGGTTCGGTCATGGCGATCGCGGTGACCACCTCGCCCGTCGCCATCTTGGGCAGCCACTCCTGCTTCTGGGCTTCCGTGCCACAGCCGTTGAGGTAGTGGGCGATGATCGCCGAGTGAACCTGGCCGCCGAAGCTGGACGCCTGGGCACGCATCTGCCCGTAGACAAGCGCCGCCTCGTGGGCGAAGGTGCCGCCGCCCCCGCCGTATTCCTCGGGGATGCTGGCGCACAGCAGGCCCAGCTCGCCCGCCTTGGTCCACAGGTCGCGGTCGACGTGGTGCTGGGCGCGGTAGCGCTCCTCGTTGGGCGTCGCCTCCTTGGAAAAAAAGTCGAAGGCGAGCTTCTCGAGGGCTTCGGTCTCGTCGTCCATCCAGCGGTAGCGCTCGGTCATGGTCGATCTCCATTCGTAGATTGGGGGCAGTGGCCTCCAGCCAACGGTATGCCGCCGGTCACTGCTCTGACGGGAGCGGGCGCAGTCGGCGACCTTCGTGTACGGCGACCGCCCATGTGGACAATCTGGTCACGTAACTCGACCTGTTCGGTCATATCGGCTGCGAGCCCCCGCTCGTACCGTCGGGCCATGACCTCCGCCATCACCGATGCCTTCATTTTCGAGGCCATCCGCACCCCCCGTGGCACGGGCAAGCGCAGCGGCGCATTGCACGGCGTGAAGCCGATCGATCTGGTCGTCGGCCTGATCGACGAGCTTCGGGGCCGGTTCCCCGATCTGGACGAGCAGCGGATCTCCGACGTGATCCTCGGCTGCGTGACGCCGGTGGGGGACCAGGGCATGGACATCGCCCGCACCGCCGCCACCGCTGCCGGGATGCCCGACACGGTCGCCGGCGTGCAGCTGAACCGCTTCTGCGGCTCCGGCCTCGAGTCGGTCAACCTGGCCGCCAAGTCGATCCGTTCGGGGTTCGACGAGCTGGTGATCGCCGGCGGCGTCGAATCGATGTCGCGGGTGGCGATGGGCTCCGACGGCGGCGCCATGGCGATGGACCCGGCCACCGCCTACGACAACTACTTCATCCCGCAGGGCATCGCGTGTGACCTGCTCGCCACGATCAACGGGATTTCCCGCCGCGACGTCGACGAGTGCGCGATGCGTTCCCAACAGCTGGCCGCCGCCGCCTGGTCCGGCGGGTATTTCGCCAGGTCGGTCGTGCCCGTCAAGGACATCAACGGGCTCACCATCCTCGCTGAGGACGAGCACATGCGACCCGAGGTGACCGCCGACGGGCTCGGCAAGCTTGGCTCCGCCTTCGCAGGCCTCGCCGAGCTGGGCGGCTTCGACGACGTGGCCAAGCAGCGCTACCCGCACGTCGAGCGGATCGATCACGTGCACACCGCCGGCAACAGCTCGGGCATCGTCGACGGCGCAGCGCTGGTGCTGGTGGGCAGCGAGGAGGCCGGTCGGGCCAGCGGGCTGACGCCCCGGGCGCGCATCATCGCCGCCGCTACCAGTGGCGCCGACCCGGTGCTGATGTTTGAGGGGCCTATCCCTGTGGTCAACAAGGCACTGGCCATTGCCGACCTGTCGGTCGCCGACATCGACGTGTTTGAGATGAACGAGGCCTTCGCGCCGTCGCCCTGCACGTCCAAAAGACGTTCGACGTCTCGGACGACCGCTACAACGTCAACGGCGGCGCCATCGCCTTGGGCCACCCCTTGGGAGCGACGGGGTCGGGGTTCTGCCCGGGGCCGGGGGAGTGGTGCGCACCGTGCGCCTGCTCGGCATCCAGAACGCGCTGATGTCGGTGCTGCTCAACGGCGACCGCATGAGGCCGTCGAAGGCCCTCAAGGTGGGCGTGGTCGACGAGTTGGTCGGCTCCATCGACGAGCTCGTGCCCGCAGCCAAGGCCTGGATCACGGCCAACCCGGACGGCCACGTGCAGCCCTGGGATGCCCCCGGCTTTCAGATTCCCGGCGGGACCCCGTCCACGCCGGCGTTCATGGAGTTTCTGCCTGCCTTCCCGGCGAACCTGCGCCGCCAGCTCAACGGTCAGCCGATGCCCGCTCCCCGGGCGATCATGGCCGCGGCCGTCGAGGGCGCCCAGGTGGACTTCGACACGGCGTCGACCATCGAGACCCGGTACTTCATCAGCCTGGTCACCGGCCAGGTGGCCAAAAACATGATCCAGGCGTTCTTCTTCGACCTGCAGGCCGTGCAGCGCGGCGACTCCCGGCCGAAAGGTGTTGCGAAGAGCCGGCCGACCAAGGTGGGGATCGTCGGTGCCGGGATGATGGGCGCCGGCATCGCCTACGTGACGGCCAAGGCCGGCATCGATGTGGTGCTCAAGGACGTCACCCACGACGCGGCGCTGAAAGGAAGAGCCTATGGCGAGGGCCGCGAGGCGGGCACACTCTCCAGGGGGCTGACCACCGAGGAGCGGTCCACGGCGCTGCTCAACCGGATCACCCCCATCGCGGACGCCGCCGACTTCGAGGGCGTCGACATTGTGGTCGAAGCGGTGTTCGAAAACACCGAGCTGAAGCACCAGGTGTTTGCCGAGATCGAGGGTCACATCGATCCCGACGCAGTGCTGGGCTCCAATACCTCGTCCCTCCCGATCACCGGATTGGCCACGGGCGTGACACGGCCGGAGAACTTCGTCGGCATCCACTTCTTCTCACCGGTGATCAAAATGGACCCCGTCGAGGTCATCCGAGGCGAGCAGACCTCGGACGAGGCCCTGGCGAAGGCCATCGACTTCGTGCTGGCGATTGGGAAGTATCCGATCGTCGTCAACGACGGTCGGGGCTTCTTCACCACGCGCGTCTTCGCAACGTTCCTCACCGAGGCGATCAAAATGCTGCACGAGGGGATCGACCCGGCGGTGATCGAGCAGGCCGCCCTTCAGGCCGGGTATCCCGCCGGGCCCCTGCAGCTGGCCGACGAGCTGAGCTTTGGGACGATGCGCAAGATCATGGACGAGACGCTTGCGGCCGCCGATCGCGACGGCACTCCAGCCTCCGAAGCGGCGCGAGTGTCGGCCGGCGTGATCGAGTCGATGATCGGGACGCAGCAGTGTTTCGACGAGGGAGTGATCGCCTCGGATCCCGACGCCAACATCGGCTCGATCATGGGTATCGGGTTTCCTCCGTGGACCGGCGGCGTCCGCCAGTTCATCGCCAGCTACCCGGGCGGCCGGGCGAAGTTCGTTGCCCGAGCGCAGGCGCTCGCCACGGCGTTTGGTCCCCGCTTCGAGCCGACGGGCGCCGTCTGACGCGCCGTGCACCGAACGTCCGGGGACGCCATGGCACCAGCCTGAGGGTCAGGACCGCTGATACACCCGCACGTAGTCAACCGACATCTTGGCGGGGAACCGGGTGGAGCCATCCGGGTAACCCGGCCAGGTACCCCCGATCTGCAAGTTGATGAGGAGGTTCATCGGGTTGTCTGCGGTGAACGGCTGCGGAAAGCGCGGCTGGGTTCCGCCGTCGGCAGGCCAGGCGTCCGCCTTCGGACCCTGGTCGCCCCACTTGTAGGAGCCACCTTCGCCCAGCTTGTGGACCTGCTTGCCGTCGATGAACCACGCGATGGAGCGGGGCTCCCATTCGACGGCGTAGGTGTGCCAGGCGGAGATATCTCCGCCGGTGAGCTTGGTGCTCTTGCCCATCTTGGAGCACCCCCACCCGCATCGATTGTGGCTCCAATGTGCCGTCGTCGTCGCCTCGTCGGCCCGGTCGCCGAACGTCTCCACGATGTCGATCTCTCCGGACTGCCCGTTATCGCCGTACGGGTAGTTCTCAGACAGCATCCACAGTCCGGTCCAGAGTCCCTTTCCCTTCGGCATTTTCGCCCGGACTTCGAAGCGACCATACGCCTGGGAGAACTTGCCCTTCGTGCGGACCAGGCCGGTCGAGTAATCCCGATCGATTCCGCCGTTGTTCGGGCAACGGACTTGCTCCTTGCGTCCCTCGATCACCAGCGCACCATCGGCCACGCTCACGTTGTCGGGTGTGTTGCAGTGGATGGAGCCACCGCCGTCGCCATAGGTGGAGTGCTCCGGGGTCCACTTCGACGTGTCCAGGCTGGAGCCTTGGAATTCGTCCGAGAAGGTGAGCTTCCAGCTTTGAGGGGGTGGGTTCGTCGGGGGCGGTGGGGACGGCTCGCAGGCGGCCAGCACGCTGGCGCCCGCGATCACAGCTACCAGACAGTTCCGTACTCGCATGGTGAAGGCTCGCTTCGTTGGGAGACGTGCGGAACCTTCATTTCTACCCGATCGCTCGGAGTCTCACGTAATTGCCGTGAGAATTCACATGGGACGGAGCGGGCCCGAAGAGGGCTTGTGGTCGCCAGCAGTACACGGACGTGCGATGCGCCCATGCCCTCTGCCCGACCGTTCACGACGGCAACCTTGTTCCCAAGCAACACCATGGCAAGTCCCCCTTCAATTGCTCCCGTCCGCTCGTGCTGGCGAAGCGTTGGTGTCCTGCGGGTCACCGGTTGGATCGATGAAGGGGTGACGTTGCACGGCGATGCGTCGGTTCATAAACAACCGCGCCACCACGAGCAGGGCGAGTCCGTAGAGCACGGTCTGAACGACCGGCCCGAGGATCGCCGCTTGTTGTTGACTGGCGCCCTCGATCAGGCGGCGGGGGCCGTAGAACGGCAGAAACTTGGCGATGGCGGCGTCGGGCCCCACCGCGAGCTGCATGCCCACCACGCCGATCAGCACCAGGGTGCCTTCGAGTTCACGAGACAAGGCCGATCCCACCGCCAACCCGAACGGCACCGACTGCAACGCAACGAGGGCCACGCCAAGCACGAGGACCCACGGACGCGCCGGGTGGGAGATCACGCTCATCAAAACGCTGAAACCGGCGGCGATGACGAGGCCAAGCGGCCCGAGAAACAGGAGCCGGCCGATCAGCAGATCGACCGGGCGGTAGCCGCCGAGGATGAGGCGCTGGTCGACGTTTTGTGAGGAGAGAACCGAGAACAGCGTTGCCCCCGAGACGGCGAAGGCCATGCCGATGCCACCGGCGGACAGGGCCTGGGTGTTGTCGCGGCTTGACGCAAGGTAGAAGGACAACGGCAGGGCGACGAGGAGGCCCAGGGCGACGTGGCGACGGGTCAGGTCGCGGCCGTGCATCTCCGCCATAATCAACACCCGCTGCAGTGCCTTCATGAGCCGTCTCCTTTCACCATCCAGGGTGATGTGCCCTCGACGGGTGAGCGGGCAGCTCGACCACCCGGTCGACGCGGTCCAGTTCGGCGAGCATGTGGGTGACGACCACGACCGATTTGCCGGCGCGACGCCACGTCTCGCAGTGGTCCCAGAAGTTGACGTAAGTGCCCCGGTCGAACCCTTGGTAGGGCTCGTCGAGCAGCAGCACGGACGGGTCGGTCAGCAGGGCCAGCGCCAGGTTCAGCTTCTGGCGGGTACCGCCCGATAGGTCGGCCACGACCGTCCGTTCGTGCATCGGATAGCCAAATTCCTCGAGAGCGGCATAGCCACGACGCAGCGATTCGGCCCGACCCAGCCCGCTGCCACGACCAAACATCACCAGGTGATCCTCCGCCGTGAGCAGGTCGAACAGCCCCGGAGTCTGCGGGCAGTACCCGATGGCCCCGCCAAGTTGAACGGTGCCGCTGTCGGCTCGGATCAGCCCGGCGCAGATCCCCATCAGCGTGGACTTGCCAGCCCCGTTTTCGCCGGTGAGCGCCACCACCTCCCCGCGTGCCACCGCCAGGTCGACGTCTTCCAGGATCGTGGTACGCCCGAAGCGTTTACACACCCCGGAGACAACGAGTTGATGCATCGTCATGAACGTACCCCCGGCATCGGCCTCGACGGTTGCAGCCCTGCCCTCGCCGGGCAACACGACGGCGGCGCGGTAGCTGGTGAAGATGTCGCCTGGCAGTGGGTGGTGCAGCTTCCAGGTGATCTGGATAGGCCGCTCGGACCGGTGCTCGACGTAGCTGGCGGTGCCGGCGCAGAAGTAGGGCAGTGTGCGGCCGGATTCGTCCTGCTTGGCGGTGCGGACGAACAGTGCGACCGTGCGATCTCGGGCCTGGTGGTGGATGTAGTTCTGGCGCCGGTGTCGAGCATCCAAAACCGCAAAAGAAGAGCGGCAGGTCAAGAAGGACAAGAAGGCCGGCAAGGGGACCGTCCCGAACTAGGCCGACGACAGCTCACCCAGGTCGGGGGATGCCGACGCGACGGAACGCGTGGTCCACTGAAGCTGAGGGTCTGGCCCGAGCACCAGCGGACCAGACCGAGAGAGGAGCCGACGTGACGGACGCGCCCCGGAAATGTGATGTCTTTGTGGTCTTCGGGATCACCGGCGACCTGGCGAAGGTGATGACGTTTCGGTCGTTGTACCGACTGGAACGCCGGGGGTTGATCGACTGCCCCATCGTCGGCGTTGCATTCGAGGACTGGACCAAGGACCAACTTGTTGAGCGGGCCAGGGACTCGATTGTGGGAACGGGCGAAGAACTCGATGACGAGGTGTTCGGCCGGCTGGCCAACCGGATGTCCTATGTGCAGGGCGACTTCGCGGACGACTCCACGTACGGACGGGTGGGCGCAGCGATCACAGGTGCTGAACAGCCTGTGTTCTACCTCGAGATCCCACCGTTCCTGTTCGCCACCGTCATCAAAGGACTGTCCGACGCCGGACTCACCGGCACAGCGCGGGTCGTGGTGGAGAAACCGTTCGGCAACGACCTCGCATCGGCGCGGGCGCTGGCCGATGAGCTCCACCAGTACCTCGATGAGTCGCAGCTGCTGCGGATCGACCACTACCTCGGCAAGATGGGTCTCGAGGAGATCCTCTACCTGCGATTCGCCAACACGCTGCTCGAGCCGGTGTGGAACCGCAACTACCTGGAGTCGGTGCAGATCACCCTGGCCGAGAACTTCGGAGTGGCCGATCGCGGCCACTTCTACGATCCGGTTGGAGCCCTCCGCGACGTCGTGGTCAACCACCTCATGCAGGTGGTTGCGGCCGCCGCCATGGAGCCACCGGCCGGTGGGCATCCGGACTACCTCAAAGATGCGGTGGTCGCGGCGTTCCGGGCGGTCGATGACGCCGACCCCGCTCACTACGTGCGGGGACAATACGACGGCTACCTCGATGTCGACGGCGTTGCCGCCGACTCGACGACCGAGACGTTCGCCGCGCTTCGCCTGGAGATCGACAACTGGCGCTGGTCGGGTGTCCCGTTCTTCATCCGCACCGGCAAGTGCCTGGCCACCACCCAGACCGAGCTCCGGCTCGTGTTGAAAAACCCACCGAGGCTCGGTTTTGGAGAGCTGCGCGGCCACCGGGCCGAAACGGACCAGATCGTGGTGAAGCTCGACCCCTCCACCGGCGTGCAGATCACGCTGGACGCCCTCCGTTCGGGCACGCCCCACCCCGAACCGATCACGCTCGACATGTTGTTCGCAGACGAGGGCGGCGAAGGCCCCACCCCCTACGAGGTGCTTCTGCACGCCGCCATGATCGGTGCCAAGACGCGCTTCACCCGCCAGGACGGGGTGGAAGAGGCATGGCGGGTCATGCAACCGCTCCTTGATTCCCCTCCGCCGGTGCACACCTATGCGCCCGGGACCATGGGCCCCGAAGCCGCTGATGCGCTTGTCAACGGCATCGGCAAGTGGCACGAGCCATGGACCTGATCGAGCTGCAGGGCCCGACGTACCCACCCCGAACAACCTGACCTACCCCCCCCCGAGAGACGAGCGCCGTCGTGACCAACACCGCTGGGTACCCACCGATCGCTGATCATGGCCTGATCGGCGACATGCAGTCGGCGGCACTTGTTTCCACCGACGGCGCCATCGACTTCTTCTGCTGCCCGCGCTTCGACTCTGCGAGCGTGTTCGCCGCGCTGCTCGATGCCGACAAGGGCGGGGCGTTCCGCGTGGACGCAAACGACCCGTCGACCGTGACCAAGCAGATGTACCTGCCGGACAGCGCCATCCTGGTCACCCGGTACCTGGCGAACACCGGCGTCGCAGAACTCATCGACTTCATGCCGATCGACGATCCGCACGTGGCCCACGGACGACGCCGCATCGTGCGGATGCTTCGGTGCGTGCGGGGTCACTTCGAGTTCCGGGTCCGGGTGGCACCGCGTTTCGACTTCGCCCGCCGCGCCCACACCACGAGCGTCGATGGCCACCGCGCTCGCTTCGACGCTGGGGAGGTCGTGCTGGGACTGTCGTCGTCAGAGGTGCTCGAACGGGATGGGGACGACGCCACCGCACACGTGGCGCTCTCGGAAGGTGACCAGGCCGGATTCGTGCTGGATGCGACGGCCGGTGCCACTCCACAGCGCGTGAAACGCGACGAGCTCCAGGCGCTTTTCGAGGCCACGAACGGTTATTGGCACGACTGGGTCGAGCGAGGACGCTACCGGGGTCGATGGCGCGAGACGGTCTACCGGTCCGCCATCACCTTGAAGCTCATGACGTATGCGCCCTCGGGCGCCATCGTGGCCGCACCCACGGGCGGGCTCCCCGAACAGATCGGAGGCGAACGCAACTGGGACTACCGCTACACCTGGGTACGCGACGGATCCTTCTCGGTGCGGGCGCTGCTCAAGCTGGGCTTCGAGGACGAGGCGGTGGGCTTCTCGCTCTGGATGCGCCGGCGTGCGGAGGAGCGGCGGTCCGACGGCTCGACACCGCTCAACATCATGTACCGAGTCGACGGCAGCTCCGACCTGACCGAGGAGATCGTGGAGGGTTTCGACGGCTACCGCGGTTCGAGCCCCGTGCGGATAGGGAACGGTGCGGCGGATCAGCTGCAGCTCGACATTTACGGCGAGTTCCTCGACGCGTTACTCCTCATCGACGAGGCGGGCTACTTCCTGGGAAACGCCGGCTGGGCCGACATCATCGAGATCATCGACTGGCTGTGCGATAACTGGGACCGACCGGAGGAAGGGATCTGGGAGACACGGGGCGGGCAACGTCGCTTCGTGTACGGGCGACTGATGACCTGGGTCGCATTCGACCGGGCCATCCGCATCGCAATCAACCGATCGCTGCCGGCGCCGCTTCAGCGATGGACCGAAGTGCGCAACGAGCTGCACCGAACCATCCACGACAAGGGGTGGAACGCGGAGATGGCTGCGTTCGTTCAGTACGAAGGTAGCGATGTCCTGGATGCATCGCTGCTGTTGATGCCGCTCGTGGGCTTCATCTCATCGACCGACCCCAAGTGGATCTCCACCCTGGCGGCCATGGACCGAACGTTGGTGTCCGACAGCCTGGTGTACCGCTACGACCCAAGTGCGTCCCCCGACGGGCTGGCGGGCTCGGAGGGCACGTTCTCACTGTGTACCTTCTGGTATGTCTCCGCTCTGGCGAAGTCCGGCCGGGTCGCCGAGGCCCGGCTCACGTTCGACAAAATGTTGACCTACGCCAACCACATCGGCCTGTTCTCAGAGGAAATCGGGGCCACCGGCGACCAGCTCGGCAACTTCCCCCAGGCGTTCACCCACCTCTCGCTCATCGTGGCAGCGATGGACTTGGATCAGGCTCTCGGCAATGGCTGAGCAACGGTCCACGGTGGTGGTGGTCGGGGGCGGATTCGCAGGTGTCGGATGCGCGACCCGGTTGGCCCGCCACGATGTTGCGGTCACGCTGTTGGACCGTAACAACTACCACCAGTTCCAACCGCTGCTCTACCAGGTGGCCACCGCCGAACTGGCGGTGGTTGATGTGGCCCGGCCGCTGCGGGGGATCTTCGCCAGGCATCCCAGCGTCAGGGTCAAACGGGTCGACGTCGTCTCGGTCGACGTCGACGGTCGAAGCGTCACCACCGCCGACGGTGACACGTTCGGCGGCGACTACCTCGTGCTCGCAGCGGGTTCGAAACCGAACTTTTTCAACACTCCCGGAGCGCAGCAACATGCGTTTCCGCTCTACTCGGTCGCAGATGCCAACCGGCTGCGCAACCGGCTGTTCGAGGTGTTCGAGGACGCCGACAACGACGCGACGCTGATCGATCGGGGTGCGCTCAACATCGTTGTGGTCGGCGCTGGACCCACCGGCGTCGAGACGGCCGGGGCGATGGCCGACCTGGTCAATGACGTGATGCCCAAACGCTACCGGGACCTCGACCTGGACAGGGTGGCCATCACCATCGTCGATCTGGGCCCGGCGGTGCTCGGACCCTTTTCCGACACGGCGAGCGCCTATGCGACGAAGCGACTCGGGACCCTCGGGGTGAACCTCCGCCTGAAAACAGGGGTTGAGGAGGTCACGGCCGAGGGCGTCCTACTCAGCGACGGCACCGAGATCGCCAGCCGGACCGTCGTGTGGGCAGGGGGAATCACCGCACCTGATCTGGCTGCCGCATCGGGCCTCGATGCCGGCAGGGGTGGCCGCCTCACGGCCCAACCCGATCTGACAGTGGACGGGCATCCGAGCGTCTATGCGATCGGCGACATGGCCAACATGACCGACGACACCGGCCAGGCACTCCCGCAGTTGGGGTCGGTCGCCTTGCAAGCAGGCCGCTGGGCCGCACGGAACATCCTCGCCGACGTCGATGGCCGTCAGCGGGAGCCGTTCCGCTACCGCGACAAGGGGATCATGGCCATGGTCGGCCGGGGCTCGGCAGTTGCCGAGGTCGGCAAACGGCACCACGAGCTTCACGGAACGGTCGCCTTTGCGGCCTGGTTGGGAGTGCACGCCTGGCTCATGAGCGGCGTACGTCAACGCGTCGACGCCTTCGTGTCATGGGCGTGGGACTTCCTCGGTGCCAGCCGAGGGGACGCAGTGATCGAGACGGACTCGGCCCGGATCGACTGGGGAGACCAGGACCCGACCGATGAATCGCCGTGATCGGTGCGTGGTCAGGGTGATCCGCTCCCTGCCGGACCCGATGCTGCTGGCCGATGGTGGATCGTCAGGACCGCTGACGTCGGCGCCCCAATCGCAGCGACCGTGGAGCAGCTCAGCTCCGCCGGTAGCATTCGTTCGGGTCTTCAGCGCCCCGACTCGATCATGGGTATCGGGTTTCCTCCGTGGACCGACGGCGTCCGCCGGGTCATCGCCCGGCCACCCGGGCGGCCGGGCGACGGTCGTTGCCCGAGCGCAGGCGCTCGCCACGGCGTTTGGTCCCCGCTTGGAGCCGACGGGGCCCGTCTGACGCGCCGTGCACCGAACGTCCGGGGACGCCATGGCACCAACCTGAAGTCCAGCTATTTGTCGATTCTGCACGATACTCTGACTCTGCTTCAACCTCGAGAGGTTCTTTGCTGAAAGGTCAGTGACCGGAGTCGCTCAACAGCTCAGCCCGGCACGCCTTGTGCTCGGGGAGGTCTGAGGGCTGATCGACCGGCTTGGCCCCTCGCCTCGTGACGCCGGACGATCGATACGCGCTCTCCGACAGGGCTCGGGCCGGATGGCGCATCGCTCGGGAGCGGCGGGTATCGCTTGCGACTCCAATCGAGATCGGTTGTACTTGATAGGCCCCCACTTCGACGATCTCGGGGGTGCACGCAATGACCGGACGGACGCCACCATCCGAGGGGCGACGGCGCCCGCGGATCGCCGGGTGGATCGTCCTCGTCACCGTCGCTGCCGGCTACGGGGTCATCGCCGGTCTCTGGACGCCGCGAGGGCCAAACGACGCCGTCCAGGCCTTGGCGGCGATGGCGCTGGGGGCGGTCGTCGGGTTGGTGGCTGGATGTGCCGCCAGGTCGCGCTGGGCGATCGTGTTCTCACCGCTGGTCTTTGTCGCCGTGTTCGAGTTGGTGCGCCTCGGCGCCGTCGGCGCCACGGTCGACCGGATCACGTGGTCGAGCGAGTACGGGATCCTGGCGTTCGTTGTCGGCCGTCTCGTCCACGGCGTGCTCGCTGTGGCCCCGATGATGGGAGGAGCGGCGTTCGGGGCTCAGCGCACGCGGAATCACCGGCCAAGGAATGGTTTCGCAAGCTTCGGCCGGGCGGTGTTTGGCGTGGCCGTCGCGGGTCTGCTGGTGCTGGCGGTCGGCCTCGTCCGGCCTGCGAGCACGGCAGCGATCGTCGGTGCCGACGGACAACCGCTGGCAGGAAGCATCAGCGAGTTCACCACCGTCAACATCGGCGGTGACGACCAGACGATGCTGATACGCGGCAACGACCTCGAGAGCCCGGTGATCCTCTTCCTCGCCGGCGGGCCCGGTGGCTCCGAGCTGGGGTCGATGAGCAGGTACGCCCGTCCGCTCGAGGAGCACTTCGTCGTGGTCACCTGGGACCAGCTGGGTACCGGACGATCCACCGGTCAGTTCGATCCGGCGTCGAAGCTGAGCTTCACGAGGGCGGTGTCGGACACCATCGAGGTGAGCGACTACCTGCGCCAGCGTTTCGGCAAGCAACGCATCTACGTTGTCGGCAACTCGTGGGGCACGTTTCTGGGGGTTCGGGCCGTCGAACAGCGACCGGACCTGTACGCGGCATTCGTCGGCGCAGGGCAAATGGTTGATGCGTTCGCCACCGACCGGATGTTCTACTCCGATGCGTTGGCATATGCCGACGAAACCGGCGACGACGCCATGGCTTCGACGTTGCGGGCCAACGGCCCTCCTCCGTACGACGACCTGGTCGACATGGCTCCGGTCGTCGCCTCGGAGCAGCGCTGGAACGACTACTCGGGAATCGAGGGTTTCCCAGGCCGACGCGAACCCACCGACAACCTGTTCGTCAGCGAGTACTCGCTGATGGATCAGGTGAGGTCGATGGCGAACCTTCTCGATACCTATGTGACGTTGTATCCGGAGCTTGAGGATGTAGATCTGCGCGACACGACCCACCTCGAGGTACCCGTCTTCCTGGTGCAGGGCAAGTACGAGGCGCGGGGACGCTCGGCATTGGCCGAGCGCTGGTTTGACCGCCTCGAGGCGCCCGACAAGGAGCTGTTCGTTTTCGATCGATCGGGGCACCGACCGTGGGTACAGGAACCGGAGCGTTTTGCACAGGTGATGGTGAACACCGTGCTCGTCCGCACCGACCCGGAGGCAAGCACCAGGGCCACCCCGGCCGCCGTTGCGGATCAGGCCGACGGGCTGCGCCGGCTGTTTTCGGGATACAACCCGACGGTATGGCCGGGCCATCTGTTGGCCTACGCCGCGATCGGGGTCGCGCTCGTGGGCATCCTGGGTCGCCCGGGCCGGTGGTCCGACCGGTTGACCAGCGGAGTCCTGGCCGCTGCTTGGCTGTGGCTGGGTGTGGTGTTCTTCGGTCGCCACGCAGCACAGACCGATCCGCTGCTCGGAGCGATCTACGGAGCGATGTTCGTGTACCAGGCATTCCTGTTCGTTGGCGACGGCGTCCTCGGCGATCGGCTCGCGTTCGAAGCCTGCACGAGGGCGACGAGCCAGGTTGGTTGGGCGGCGCTGGGCTATGCGCTCGTCGCCTACCCGCTGATCGGCCTCGCTCTCGGCCTCGGCTACCCCGAGTCGCCGCTGTTCGCCATGGCGCCCTGCCCGACGGCGATCGCCACGTTCGGACTGTTGTTGTTGGCGCGACCGCCCCTGCCCAAGCATCTCCTCGTCATCCCTTCGATCTGGGCGGTTCTGGCTCCGCTCGCTGCAGTCGGCCACGGCTACCTGCAGGACCTCGGCTTGTTCGTCGTCGGCGCACTCGCCGTTGCGCTCATCCTCAGGCGTGATCGAGTCCGTGGCGATGACCGCGCGCCACGCCAACCGAAGCAGGAGGCGCTGCGCTGAGCGACAACGACCAAGGACGAACCGAGACCCACGCCGATCATCAGGCCGACGGCAACCCAGCCACCGAACGGATCCGGTTACGCCCGTGAACGGTTGCCGGACGACCGCCCCTGTGGGCAGCGAGGTTCGTACCGCTCGACCCAATGTCGACAGCGCTCGTCAGTGTTCCATCACGTGCTCGCCGATGGCATCGGCGGTTTGGCCGTGCTGGCGGGGCTGGTCGACGGTGCGGAGGAGACTCCGGAACGCGAGTTTCCCCGGCCGGCACCCGCAACGTCCCGCCTGGCCCTCGACGCGCTGCGCAGTCGGGTCCGAGGCCTCTCGCGCCTTCCCCGGGCACCCGCCCGAGTGGGTGCGGCGGTCAAGGAACTGCGGGCCACGGGCGGAACGCAGGCGGCACGTTGTTCGCTCAACCGTCCGACCGGCCCAGATCGGCGATTGGCGGTGGCAACCGTCGAACTCGCCGCGGTCGTCGACGTGGCACATGACTACGGGGGATCGGTCAACGACGTGGTGCTGTCCGCCATCGACGGTGCGCTTCTCACCCTGCTCGCCGGGCGCGGGGAGCAGGTGCAACGCCTGGTCGTGTCCATCCCGGTGTCCCGCCGGCAGGCGACGACCGCCGCCGAACTGGGAAATCAGGTGGGGGTCGCCCCGATGGAACTGCCGGCGCTCACCAATCGTGTCGAACGGCTTCGGGTCATCGTCGCCAGGGGAGCCCTGATCCGCAGCGCACCGCGCGGGGCATCGGCGGATCTGCTGTTGCCGCTCTTCGACGGGCTCGCGCGGCTCGGCGCATTCCGATGGTTTGTCAACCGGCAACGGCTGGTGAACAGCTTCGTGACCAACCTCCGTGGCCCCGAGGATCTGCTCTGCTTCGTCGGATTACCCGTAACGGCGATCTTCCCCATCGGTGCCATCTCCGGCAACGTGAGCGTCGCCTTTGCCGTTCTGTCCTACGCCGGCACCCTGACGGTCACCGTCGTCGCCGATCCCGACGCGGTTCCCGAGGTGGGCGTGCTGTGCACTGCGCTGCAACAGGAACTCGACGCCTACGCCCGAACCTGAGACGGTTTCGTCGGTGGCCCACCGTGGGTATCAACCAAACATGACAACCCCTCCACCACACGCCGCCCGAGTCAGCCGATGGGTTCTCCGGCCCATCGACGAGGTGTTCGACGCCCTCTCCGATCCCGAGACCTACCCAACTTGGCTGGTCGGTTGCCGGGCGATCCGCTCGGTTGACGATGACTGGCCGAGTGAGGGCGCCCGCTTTCATCACCGGGTGGGCCTGGTCGGCCCTCTGACGGTCAACGACAGCTCCGAAATCCTCGAGATCGACCGACCCGGGCATCTGGCGCTGGAAGTGCGGTTCCGTCCGGCCGGCCGAGGTCGGGTGGACTTCTGGCTGGCGAGCGACCCCGCACCCGACGGCAGCGTCCGCACCCGCATCGACATGGACGAGGCCCCGATCGGTCTGATCGCTCCGACGGCGCCGTTGCTCGGCCCGCTGACCGTGGGCCGAAACCGAGCATCGCTGAACAGCTTTGTGGCCTATCTCAACGAGCACCCCAGCAGGCACGGGCCAACGTAGGTCAGCGCAACGAAACGATCCGGCCGATGTTCGGCGGCACTGCGCCTGCGTGAACCTCGGCCCACGTTGTCGCTGTGGCCTCGGGGCCGGACGAGCGATCGACGTCGAGCCAGTCCCGTGAGCCCTCGACGAAAGTCCGAAGCGCCGGCGCCGATCGTTCCTGAAGCTCAGCCTGGTCGGTGCCACCTTCGGCGAGCTGGCTCATCGCCGTCGGCGCAAAGAACACCTCCGGCTTCGGGCCCTTGTCGGGCCGGGCCGGGGGAGCGTCGTGGTGGCTGCGCCCGACCAGCATCGAATGGGCCAAGGCATCACCCAGGTTCCCATGAAGGGCTCGCGTGGCCGGGCCGTTGCCGGCCATGTCGATCGCAACCGCCGGACCGGGGGCGATCGAGGCGATCTCGTCGTAGGTGACCACATCGCTGTATCGATCCAGCCCACGCACGAAGTCGACGTTGCCCGGCGACGTGACCCCGATCAAGGCATCGAGCCCACGCTGCGACGCACAGTCCGCGAAGGCGATGGCGGTCTTGGACGAGGCCGACAACACGACCGCGCGGCGGGCACCGAACCAGTCGTTGTGCTCGAAGAACGCATCGGCGAGAAAGCCGGTGAGAAAGAGGCCTCGTAGGAGTGCCTGCCGGTCCTCCAGGTCGCCCAGTTCCTCCGCATCAACAAACCCGGTCGGAGCGAGGGGATCGCTGCGACTGTCCTCGAAGGTGCGATACACCGGGGCATGGGCGTGGCGGTGCTCACCGTCGTCGCGGAGCCCGTGCCGGGTGGGAGTAACGGAGAGGTCGACCGTCCCAACCACCGGGAACCAGCCGTAATAACGCCCGCCCGCCTCGACATCGGGGTGCGCCGAAGCGGTGACGTCGGCCCACCCCATCGCCGGTACCCGGCCCCAGGTGTCGTCACCGGTGGGGTAGAAGTCCCAGTAGCCCAACATGTCGCCCATCTCGGCGTACGTGACCGTGTTGGCTGTGATCGCCAGCCGGTCCACCCGCATGCGCACCTGTCCGTCGGGCAGGTCGTCGGCATCGGGCAGGGTGTCGGTGACCAGCCTGGTGACCGAGGTGTCGCGCCGATCGACCTCGAGTGCGTCGGTGGTCGTGGTCATCGCGTGCTCCTGATCATCGTGTGCCTTGTTCCTCGCTTCGAGGGGCCGCCCACTTCCCGAGAACCCACCCTGCCCCAAGGCCTACCAGCCGGAGGTGCCTGGCTCACCCTTGAACGGGCCGACTACGTCGTCGGTGATCCACCCGCCGTAGAAGCCGCCCGCCTGGGCGCGCACCGTTTCGCCATCGACGCTGCAGGCAACACGGCCGGGATAGAACGAGACCCACCCGGCCTGGTCGGCGAACTCCGGATAGGGGTTGGGGTAGCGCCAGGCGACGGGCTCGGTGGTGCCGGCCACCGCCAGGTACTCGGCGGCGCCTTTCCACTCGCAGTGTGACGAGCCGCTCGTCGGAACCAGGCGCCCGGGTAGCACCGACTCGGGCGGCAGATAGAAGGCCGGCGGGTGGGACGTTTCAAGCACCCGCACCGACGTGGCCGATCGGGCAACCAGGTCACCAAGGTGGGCGACCTCGATCGAGCGTCCGTCGGGCACGACCGCCGGCGGCCGCGGGTAGTCCCACACCGACTCCTGATCGGTGCCGGGTTCCTCGGCAAACGGCGGGCGGTCTCGGCCTCGGTGCTTCCACTGGTCGCGAGCTTGTTGAAGCCAGGTGGGCGGGTCGGAGGACATGGCGAAAGGCTAACGACGAGCGGGCGGATGAGCCGGGCGGGTCGGTCAACGATGCGGCGACACGACCGGGGTTCGCCCAACGACATCGTTCACTCGGGAACGGCCACCAGGCGACCGTTGACGTCGCCTCGGGCGAGGCGCTCGTACGCCGCCGGAACCTCGGCGATCGAGACGCGCTCGACCTCGGCGCGGATCAGGCCCCGTTCGGCCAGCTCGAGCACTTCGATCAGCTCGGAGATGCTGCCCCAATAGGTCGACGCCAGCGAGGCCTCGTAGGGGACGGTGAAGAAGCTGAACGGGTAGGAGCCACCGCCGATGCCGACGATGGTGATGTGGCCGAGCGATCGACCGCTGGCGACGGCCAGCTGCATGGTTGCCTCGTTGCCGACAAAGTCGAGCACCACGTCGGCACCCTTGCCCCCGGTGAGCTCGGCGATCTCGGCGGCGGCGGACTCGCCTGCGGTGACCGTGTGTTCGGCACCGGCCGAGGCGGCCATGTCGAGCGCCGATCGGCGTGTGTCCACCGCAATCACCGTGGCCCCGGTGAGCACCTCGAGCAGTTGGACGCCCATGTAGCCGAGGCCACCGACACCGATCACGACGACGGAGGACCCCGGCACCAACAGACCGAGCGACCGCTTGATCGCGTGGTAGGGCGTCAGAGCGGCGTCGGTGAGGGGCGCCGCCTGCACCGGGTCCAAGTCACCGAGGGGCAGGAGGTGGCGGGGGTCGTCGACCAGCATGTACCGCGCCATGCCGCCATCGGTGCCCAGGCCTGCCGCCATCGAGGTGAGCTCGCCCTGGCGCTCGCAATAGTTCTCCAGCCCCTGGATGCAGCGGCGGCACTGGCCGCAACCGGTAGGGCCATAGACGGCGACCGGCTGGCCGACTTCCAGCCTGGAGACGCCGGCGCCCAACGCCTCCACCCAACCCGCGTTCTCGTGACCGAGGGTGAAGGGTGGCTCGAAGGGCACCATGCCCGACTCAAAGTCGTGGATGAGGTGCAGGTCGGAGTGGCACAGGCCGGCGCCACCCACCCGCACCAGCACCTGGCCTGGACCGGGTTCGGGCTCGGGGACGTCACGCACCTCGGGGTCGTGCTTCCATTGGGTGAGCTGAACGGCATCCATGCGATCGGACTCCTCTGGCTGGTCGTGGAGTACCAGGCAACCACATCGATCTCGCCGCTGCTGGCGAGACGGCCAGACCCGTGCGGTTTCCTACAACTCTCCCTATCGGCTTGGGGCGGCCCGCCAATGGGTAAGGTGTCACAAAGAGGTACGTCTATGACCTTCATCGGGCTTGTGTGGCACAACGTGAGCGCCCGTCGAATGCGGGCCGCCCTCACCGCTGGGGCGGTGGCGATCGGCGTCATGGCCGTGGTCGCGCTCGGGACGCTGACGTCCAGCCTGGAGCAGTCGGCCACGGGATTCCTGAAAGCGGGCAACGCCGACTTCACCATCGCCCAGAAGCACACCGACAGCCTGCTGAACTCGCTGATCTCCAGCGACGACATCGCCTCCATCGCCAAGGTTGACGGCGTCGAGGATTCCATCGGTGCCCTCATCGAGCTCGATAAGTACGACGCCGGCCACCCCACCGTTGTCCAGGTCGGCCTCGCACCCGATGCCCAAAAGCGATTCGGGGTCGTCGTTCTCGAAGGACGCTCCTACGCCGCCCAAAGCGAAACCGAGGTCATGTTGGGCTACACACTGGCCGAATCGATCGACAAAAAGACCGGCGACACCCTGACGATGGACGGCCATCAGTACCGCGTGACCGGCCTGTACCGGACCAACGGCGTCTCGTACGGCAACTCCACGATGATGTTCCCGCTGGCGGCGCTGCAGGGCCGCTACCAGGCAGCCGGCCAGGTGACACTGGGGTTCGTCAAGCTGGCCCCGGGGGCCAGCTCTGCGCAGGTCCGCAAGTCGATCGACACGAAGTTCCCCCAGTTGGCCACGGTGAACAGCGAAACCGACTTCGGGCGGGTGGACAACACCTTGGTGTTGATTTCGGCGGGAAACACCGGCGGATCCATCCTCGCAGCGGTGATCGCCATCACCGGCGTGTTGAACACCTCCCTCCTGTCATTCTTCGAACGCATCAGAGAGTTCGGCGTGCTCCGATCCATCGGGTGGACCCGACGACGGATCGTGTCGCTCGTCCTCGGCGAGTCGCTGATCGTCAGCCTCGTCGGCGCCACCATCGGCGTTTTCCTTGGCTGGGTGGCGATCAACCTGCTGCAAAATCTCCCGGAGCTGAGGGGTGTTTTCCACCCGATCTACACGGCTTCGATCTTCACCAGGTCGCTGGTGTTCGCCATCGGCGTGGCTTTCCTCGGAGCGATCTACCCTGCGCTTCGAGCTGCGTTCCTCTCTCCGGTGGAGGCGATGCGTCGTGAATAAGGACTGGCACTCCGAGGTCGACGGCGATCACGGCGGAGAGCCGCTGGTAACCGTTCGCGATCTGGTCCGCACCTTCGGCAATGACCGCGTGATCGACGGCGTGTCCTTCGACATCAAGGCGGGGGAGTTCGTGGCGATCTCTGGACCGTCGGGCTCGGGTAAGACCACCCTGTTGCACCTGCTCGCTGCGTTGGATCGCCCGGACACCGGCACGATCCGGGTCGCCGGTCACGACCTGGTCCACCTGCACCGGCTCACCGAGTACCGCCGCAACCAGATCGGCCTCGTGTTCCAGCTGCACAACCTCATCCCCCGGCTGACCTCGCGCCAGAACGTTGCCATCGCTATGTTCGGAACCGGTCTCGGCCACCGCGAACGCGCCCGCAGGGCCGAGGAGCTGTTGGCGACCGTCGGTCTCGCACACCGCGCTGGTTCGAAACCTCCGACGATGTCCGGGGGCGAACGGCAGCGGGTTGCGGTGGCCCGAGCCTTGGCCAACGAGCCCGCTCTGCTGCTCGCCGACGAACCGACCGGCAGCCTCGATGACGATTCGGCGGCGTTGGTGCTCGACCTGTTCGACGACCTCCGCGCCCGGACGGGGCTGACCTTGCTGGCCGCCAGCCACGATCCACGGCTCAACGAGCGCTCCGACCGGCTGCTCCGGCTGGCCGACGGCCACATCGCCTCTGTCGAGACGCCGTGAGCGGCCCGGCTATGGCACCGGCACCGATTTTGCAAACTCGACAGGCTCAACCAAGGGCTGAGTCAATCGGCGCACCGGTCGAGTCATCACCACGAGTACAAACGGGATAATTGCGAGACTCACCGAGACCGACACCGCTGCGTTGGAATCGGTTCGCGGGATCAACCAGTAGATGATGAACTCGGTGACCGGCAGATGAAGCAAGTAGGCGTACAACGTGAACCGACCAAGGCCTGACAAAGACCCGACCCGCCGGGTAGGTACGAGCGAAACGACTGCCAAAGCAACCACGATTCCGGCTGCTGCGACGAGTAGACGAAGACCGGCGCCACTGACGAAGTCCCGACCAAGCTCGTCGTAACTTCGCGACTGATGCAGCCAGAGATAGTTGTACTGCTGGGCTCGCGGCCACACGACCACCACGGTGGCGACGAGGAGCACAGCGGAAGCGACGCGAACCCAAGGACGACGCAGGTGAGGTTCCAAGCGGGGCAGAACCAGCATGCCGAACAGGAACGCTGGGAAAAAGGCAAACGTGCGAACAAGCGACCACCAGTTGGGCAGCAGTCCGCTGAGGACCAGACCCAACAGCGCCAGTGGCCACACGAGTCGATCAAACGATCGCCAGCGACCAACGGGCACCACCATGAGACGCCAGAAGAAAAGGGAGACCAAGAACCACAGGCCGTATGGCAGGTGTCCGAATGCTACGAACGGAGGCCCGCTCACCTTGCTCAAAACAAACAGATCAACGAGAAAGAAGAACGCGAAGGGCACGAGGAGTTGACCCCAACCCTTTCGGAATGTAGCGTCAAAAGACGCTCGAGGTCGAACAAACCGCCCGGCCAGCATAATGAACAGTGGCATGTGAAAGATATAAATCACAAACGAAATGTTGGACGAAGTTCCCGGGAACGCTCCACGTCCGATTCCCCAGTGCCCGGCGACCACAATAAACATGGCGACCAGACGCATGTTATCGTGCCAAGCCGAACGTTCGGCCGTAGCTTTGGCAGGTTCGGGCATAGCGCACTGTAACAACGGCTGAAGTCGCCGGATCCTTCTGGCGGGTCGGCGCACGGCAGCAGCGGCACGCAGGCGACTGCCAAACCGGGCTCGCCGTGTACCTACGATGCTCGACATGGCGATGGATAGGAACCAGGCAGAGTGGCCTCGACGGCTTTGCGTCGCCCTCGGCGCTCCGATGGCGCTGATGTTGGTGTTGTTGTTGCCTGCCGCAGCCTCGGTCCAACACGGCCGCCCCGTGGAATCGCTCCAGACCGACGAGACTTCAACAACCCGGGGCCAGCCCATCAACGACGAGGGGCAGCCAGACGGCGCTGCCACGACGGTGGAATCCCGGCCGACGACAACAGACGTGCAGCCCGGGGCAAGCGCCCCACCGATGAGCACACCATCTGACGGGGCACCCTCAAGCGTCCCGGCGACCGATGCCCCGACGACCGCTGCACCATCGACCTCTCCTCCGTCGAGCATCGCACGCACCACCGAAGCACCCGCCACCGAGGAAGCTCCGACAACCGACGCTCCGACGACACAACCCGGCGAAGATCAAACCGACCGAGAGCTTCCGGCCCCCGACGACGGCCGCACACGACGGAGCCGGCCGGCCCAGGTTAAGAGGTCGACGATACCGATCAGCTCGATACTGTTGGCGGTGCTCGTCCTGGTCGTCATCGGCGTCGTGGCCCGGGTACTCAACCAGCGCCGGCCGGCTGATGGCAGAGCCGCCGGCGATGGAGCGGCCGATGATCTTCTGGTCGTCGCCGAGCCCCAGGACGACGATGAGGCAGCACCGCCGCCCGACGTTCAGACCCTCGCCCTCCTGCTCGAGCTGGGGCGGGTCCTCATCAGCACGGGGGTCGCCGTCTCGATGGTCGAGTCCACCTTGAGAAGGGTGGCCGTACTTCACGGCATCGACGACCTTGGCACCATCATCTTCCCAACCTCGCTCGTCCTCTCGATTCCCGGCGGGGGTGAGGTGCATACCGAGGCTGGGGCCGTCGACCCAGCGCCGCTGCGGCTCGACCAGATGGCCGACGTCACCAACCTGGTCCGGTGCCTGACACACACCTCGATCTCAGTCGAGCAGGCTCAGGCGGAACTGCGACGAATCCAGCGGTCCAACCCCCCGTTCTCGCCGTCGCTGAGGGTGGCTGGCTACTTCCTGACGACGGTCGGCCTCGTGCTCATCTTGAACGGCACCTGGAAGGAACTCCTCGTCGGCGGGGCGGTGGGCGCCGCCGTCGGGCTGGCCCTCGTGGCAACCCGCCACATCACCGCCTCGTGGTACGTCCCGTTCCAACCGCTGGTCGCGGCGCTGGCGTCTTCGATCGCTGCGTTCACCGCAGCTCACCTCATCGGCGATTTCCGGGTGGTACCCGCATTGGTGGCCCCGCTGGTGACGATGCTCCCCGGGTCAAAGCTGACGATGGGTGTAATCGAGCTCGTCACCGGCCACCTGGTCGCCGGTACGGCTCGCGTCGCCTCAGGACTGATGCAACTCGTGCTGCTCGCCCTGGGCATCGTCGCGGGCGCGCAATTGGTCGGCGTCCCCGGTGAAGGCCTGCGAACCGGCGAGGCTTCCAGCATGCTTGGCATGATCGCCCCATGGGTGGGCATTGCCGTGATGAGTGTCGGTGTCGTCTGGTTTAACGGCGTGCGGCGCTCGTCGCGCTGGTGGATGATGGCCGTGCTCTACGTCGCCTACGCGGGCCAGGTGCTCGGTGCCCTCTTCTTCGGCGGGGCGCTCTCGGCGTTCTTCGGAGCGGTAGCGATGACCCCCGTCGCTGTTCTCGCGTCCCGACAGGCATCGGGAGCAAGCCCGCTGGTGACCTTCTTCCCAGCGTTCTGGATGCTCGTCCCCGGTGCGCTCGGCCTGCAGGGGGTATCGATGCTGCTCGGTCCGCTCGGCTCGAACGCCGCAAGCACCCTCGTCACCACGCTGATATCGATGATCGGGGTCTCCCTCGGCATCCTGGTGGGGCTGGCGTTCATCGGCCGAGACCCGGATCAGGCGTGGTTTGGAGACATGCGCTCGGCCGATGACAGCCCCGCCGAGAGCTGGGCGCGTTCGCCTTGAGGGGCTGCAGCCGGGGTGTTCGCATCCTCATCGTTGCATCGCTGGCGCTGGCGTTCGTCCAAGTGCTCACCGCTGCCGGCTCCGGCCATCACGGCAGCCCGGTGGGGTCCAACGGTTCGACCGGGGAGTGGAGCTACCGGCAGCCCGACGAACAGGTGGACCAGCCCGACGGCAGCACCCCGACGACCTCGGAGCGCCAGGAGCCGACCAACGACGGCGCTTCCAGGGGAGAGGACACTCCGGCGGGCGCACCACAGGTGGACGGGACACCGGACACCGACCCACCGACACGCGAGACGTCGACGGGTGAAGTACCGACGACCATGCCGGGGGCGAGCCAACCGTCGACGACCGGACAACCGCCGAGCACGGCGCCCACCAGCGCACCCCCGACGATGACGGAGCCCGGCCCCGAGGAATCGAACCCAGAGGAGGAGCCAGGGCGGGACGGCGCAGGCGCAGACGGCGAACCGGACCGAGACGAGGTACCGGGCCGGGACGACGCGGGCGCAGACGCAGACAAGGAAGACGGCGAGGACGATGGGAGCAGCAGAACCAGCCGGCCGGCCCAGGTTCGGAGCTCCAACGTCCCCATCGGCTCGATCCTGTTGGCCGTGTTCGTCCTGCTCGTCATCGGCGTCGCCACTCGGGTGATCCTGCGGCGTCAGCCTGACGGACCCATCGTCGCCGAGGAAGCGCCGGATCATCTCCGACCCGCGACCACACCCCCAGACGCGGATGAGACCGTGGCGCAACTCAACGTCAGAACCCTCGACCTTTTGCTGGAGTTGGGCCGGGTTCTCATCAGGTCGGGAGTCGCGGTTTCGATGGTTGCATCCACCTTGGAGCGGGTGGCCAACCGTTACGGCATCGACAACCTCGGAACCATCGTGTTCCCTACCTCGTTGGTGCTGTCGATTCCCAACGAAAACAGTGTCCACACCGAGGCTGCCGCCGCCGAGACCACACCGTTGCGGCTTGACCAGATGGACGACGTCACCAACCTGATCCAACGCGTCACGCGCACTTCGATGACCGTCGATGAGGCTCGGGCGGAGTTGGAACGGATTCAGCAGTCCGACCCGCAGTTCACGCCCAAGGTGAGGGTGGGCGGCTACATCCTGGCGACGATCGGCCTCGTGCTTCTCTTGCATGGCACCTGGAAGGAACTCCTCGTCGGTGGCGCCCTGGGTGCCCTCATCGGCTCGGTGTTCGTGTTGACCCGGGGCATCACCGCTTCGTGGTACGTCTCGCTCCAGCCTCTGGTCGCGGCGCTGACCGCCTCGATAGGGGTGTTTACCGCAGTCCATTTCATCAGCGATTTTCGGGTCGTCCCTGCGTTGATAGCTCCGCTGGTGATGCTGATGCAGGGAACCAAGCTCACGATGGGAGTGATCGAACTCCTCACCGGCCACTTGGTTGCCGGCTCGTCGCGGGTGGCCTCCGGGATCATGCAACTCGTGCTACTTGGGTTCGGCATCGTCGCCGGCGCTCAGTTGGTCGGCGTCGAAGGAAGCGGTCTTTCAACCGGCGAGGCGTCGAGCATCATCGGCACGATCGCACCGTGGGTGGGCGTCGCCGTATTCGGCATCGGCATCATTTGGTACAACGGTGGGCTCCGCTCGTCGCGCTGGTGGTTGCTCGGCATGCTCTACCTGGCTTATGCGGCTCAGGTGCTCGGAGCCCTTTTCTTCGGCGGTGCCCTCTCGTCGTTCTTCGGAGCGGTCGCGTTGACCCCCTTCGCGGCGCTCGCCACCCGGCACTCGTCCGCACCAAGCCCGCTGGTGATCTTCCTGCCCGCGTTCAGGATTCTGGTCCCCGGGTCGCTCGGCCTGCAGGGGGTCACGATGCTGCTCGGCCCGCTCGGCTCGAACGGCCTGACCACCCTGGCCACCACGTTGACGTCGATGATCGGGATCTCCCTCGGCGTTCTGCTCGGGCTGAGCTTTGTCGACCGAGACCCGGATCGGGCGTGGTTTGGCGACACAGCATGGGCAGCTGGTTAGCATAACCTCTTATCTAGCTTTATTGACAGATAGAAAGAAACGCAGTTATGACGCCCATCGGGACCGAGCAGCAAGCCGGAGCGCCGGTATTCGAGGTGAAGGCGCAACTTTTCAAGGCCCTGGCACATCCGGTTCGCGTCCGAGTGCTCGAGGTGCTGGCGGCCGGCGCGGAGTACCCGGTGGGAGTACTGGCGGACGAGGTCGAGGTCGAGGCCCCGCACCTGTCCCAGCAGCTGGCGATTCTCCGCCGGGCCGGCCTGGTCAACGCCCGTCGGGAGGCGACGACGGTCTTCTACTCGCTGAAGGACCCGCTCATGGTGGAGCTGTTGGCGGTCGCCCGCCGGCTGTTGATCTCCAACCTGGAGGAGACCCGGGACCTTCTTCAAGGACTCACCCAGGATCAGGACGGCCGATGAGTCAGCCCGAGGAGCCCACGAGCCGGCCGATGGTGCGACCCAGCGACGGGATCCGCACCGGTCGATCGTTCTGGTCGTGGCTGGGGGAGCTGTTGCCCCAGCGGTCGGACTACGACGGCCTCTCAACGTCGTGGCGTGGCGACATCGTCGCCGGGTTCACCGTTGGCGTTGTGGCTCTGCCGCTGGCGTTGGCGTTCGGTATCGCCTCCGGGCTGAGCGCTCAGGCTGGGTTGGTGACGGCGATCATCGCGGGGCTGGTCGCCGCGGTGTTTGGTGGATCGAGCGTGCAGGTGTCGGGCCCGACCGGCGCCATGACGGTGGTGTTGGTGCCGATCGTGGCCCGCCACGGCGTCGAAGCGGTGTTCGTGGTGGGCTTGCTGGCGGGGACCGTGATCGTGGCGGCCGGCGCCGCCAAGTTCGGCCGCTACCTGGCGTTCATCCCCTGGCCGGTGATCGAAGGGTTCACCCTGGGGATCGCCGTCATCATCTTCCTGCAGCAAGTGCCCGCCGCCCTGGGGGTGCCCAAACCGGAGGGGGAGAACACGGCGGCGGTCGCGGTTCGGGCGCTGGGCGAGGCCATCGGCGGGGGAGGGATGTGGTGGGCCTTCGGCCTGGTCGCACTGGTGGTCGCCATCATGGTGGGGGTACCCCGCATCCATCGGGGGATACCCGCCTCGCTCCTCGCCGTCGTGGCGGCCACCATCGTCGCCCGGCTCGGCGGCGCCGATGTCGGCGTAATCGGGGCCTTGCCGTCGTCGCTGCCCACCCCCTCGTTGCCGGCATTCGACCCCGGAGTCGTCTCCGACCTGTTCGGTGCGGTGCTGGCGGTGGCGGCTCTGGCTGCGCTGGAGAGCCTGCTGTCGGCCAAGGTCGCCGACGGGATGGCCGGGGTGGGGCGACACGATCCCAACCGAGAGCTGATCGGCCAGGGCCTGGCCAACATGATCGTGCCGCTGTTCGGCGGGGTGCCGGCCACCGGGGCGATCGCCCGCACCGCGGTGAACGTCAAGGCGGGTGCCCACACCCGGGTGGCTTCGATCGTCCACTCGCTGGTGCTGATCGCGGTCGTGTTCGTCGGGTCTGGACTGGTGGCCGAGATCCCGCTGGCCGCCCTTGCGGGGGTGCTCATCGTGACGGCCGTGCGCATGGTCGACGTCGGAAACGTCGCCACGGTCGTACGTGCGACCAGGTCTGATGGGGTCATCCTGGCGGTGACGGCGGTGGTGACCGTCGGGTTCGATCTGATCCTGGCAGTGCAGGTGGGAATGGCGGCGGCCGCGGTGTTGGCGCTGCGTCAGCTGGCGCGCACGTCGGTGCCCGTCGCCGAGCCGTTGCCGCTGCTCGACGCCGACACCGCCTCTGCGCTCCGGGCCGAACACATCGTGTCGTATCGCCTGGATGGGGCGCTGTTCTTCGGTGCGGTGCAACGCTTCCTCGGCGAGCTGGCCTCGATCGACGAGGTGCGGGTGGTGATCCTGCGCCTCCCGGAGCTGCAGATGCTCGACGCCACCGGGGCGCAGGCCTTGGGCGAGATCATCGACGAGCTGGAGCGACGCAACGTCACGGTGCTGTTGAAGGGCCCTCGTCCGGAGCATCTTCGGATCCTGCAAGAGGTAGGGGCGATCGACCGCCTTGCCCACGAGAAGCACCTTTTCGACGACTTGGACGAGGCCATCGCCCACGCGCGGATCCATGCCGAACGCGGAGCCGGCGTCACTTCGCATGAGCGAACCTGACCCGGTCCATCCACGGTGGGCGGTGGAGTCGTACGGTGGCATCGTGACCAGCCCGATTGTCACTGCTCAGGATTACGATATCATCGAACGCATGTTCGTGAGAGGCGGATCCAATGCTGCAACCGCGACAACTTTCACTTCTTGGCGAGACCATGCCCGGCGCTGAGCTCACCCCAGATCCCGGCGTCGACCACGGCGAGGTATTCACCCGTCGATGGGTGGTTGAGTTCATCCTGGACCTTGTCGGCTTCACCGCCGACAAGGACCTCGGCGCACAGACGCTGGTCGAACCGTCATGTGGCACCGGCGCATTCCTCCTTCCGATCGTGGAGCGACTGGTCGCATCTAGCGCAGCGCATAGTCGAGATCTTCGAACGCTTGGATCTGCCATCAGTGCCTTCGATCTCCTCGATGCAAACGCCAGGCTGGCCCGCAAAGCCGTCGCCCAACTGCTGATCGAACACGGTCTCGACGACGAGGAAGCGGGCACGCTGGTCCGGGGATGGGTGACCACCGGCGACTTTTTGTTGTATCCCCACGATCGAGCCAGCGTCGACTACGTGATCGGCAACCCGCCCTATGTTCGATTGGAGAACGTCGAGCAACAAACGATGGACGATTATCGAAAGGTCTGCCCGACAATGCGAGGTCGGGCAGACATTTACGTGGGTTTCATCGAACGAGGTCTCGACCTACTCAAGCCCGGTGGCACCTTGTCGTTCATCTGTGCTGACCGGTGGATGCGTAACCAGTACGGCGCTGACCTTCGTTCGCTCATCACGTCCGACTATGCGGTCGACACCGTGGTTTCCATGCACGACGTCGACGCGTTTGAGCATGACGTTTCTGCCTATCCGGCCATCATCGTCCTCCGAAACGAACAGCAGCGCCAGACCGCTGTCGTTGAGGCCAACGCCAAGTTCAGTGAACCCCACGCACCCCGCCTCGCTTCGTGGGTGCGCGGCAACAATCGCACCACCTTGGCGGCCCCCTCCTACGAGGCGACCTGCGTCAACGGCTGGTTTGGGGGACGGGATCTCTGGCCGACAGGTTCTCCGAGCCAGCTCGCCCTCATTGCCGATTTGGAGTCTCGATTTCCTCCCCTACAGGACGAGGCAACCGGAACACGCGTCGGGATTGGCGTTGCAACCGGATGTGACGACGTATTCATCACCACGAACCCAGATTTGGTCGAACCGGACCGGCAACTACCGCTGCTTCGGTCCGCCGACACGACCAGCGGTTCGGTCACCTGGTCTGGTCGCTACCTGGTCGATCCGTGGGAAAGTTCGGGCTTGGTCGACCTCGGGCGCTACCCCCGCCTTGCGGCCTACCTGCACGAGAATGAGGACCGTCTCCGAGCGCGTCACATCGCCAAACTGCGCCCGGCCACGTGGTACCGGACGATCGATCGAATCGATCATCGACTCACCGGGCGACCAAAGCTTCTGATGCCTGACTTGAAGGCTGCAGCACACCCGGTCCTCGACGACGGCTCTTACTACCCGCACCACAACCTGTACTACGTGATCTCCGACCTCTGGGACCCTGAAGTTCTCGGAGGGCTGTTGCTGTCCGACATCACCAACCTTTTCGTTGGTGCCTACTGCGTTCGGATGCGGGGGGGAACGTACCGATTCCAGGCTCAGTACCTTCGCCGCATCCGTGTGCCGGATCCGGCATCGATCGACCCGTTGATCAAGCACGATCTTGCAGCAGCATTCGTCACACGGGATCGCACGAAAGCGACAGCTGCGGCCACCAAAGCCTACGGGCTTCGCGACGCTCCCGACCTGGGACGCTCGACCGTGATGTCATAGCGCCGTGACGACCATGAGTCAGCTGTTCCAGTTGTTCGAAGGTGTTCTCGCGGGTCGACCGGACACAAACCCATGGTCTGTCGACGGGATCTGCCGTTTCCAGCCGGATTACGACGCTCTCGCTCACCTCATCGCCATTCCGATTGCAGCTGGGAGTGCCTCTCAGTCCGGTCGATTGGCGAAAGCAATCGATGTTTGGGCGGCCGGCGAGTTGCGCCGTGCCGGTTTTGATGCCGACGAGGTCTGGCCGCGTTCCACTCCACCCCATGTGTTGCCGCGTGAACTTGCGCTCTACCTTCGAGAACTCCCGGCCTCCCAGCGATCGGAGGCGGAAGCAAGAATTCTTCGTGCGAAACAGATCGCACCCTCCGATGCGCGGGTGCTCGGGCGCGCCTACGTGAAGCAGGTCGATGTGCTTGTGGCCCAATGGTCGCGAGGGCCCGAGTTGCTCGTCTCGACCAAGAGCATGGTTTCGTCGTTCCGTAACAACCTTCCGAATCGCTTCGAGGAGTCATACGGGGATGCGAAGAACCTGCGCGGACGATACCCCCTCGTCAGCATGGGCTTTCTCTTTCTCCTGAGGTCCACCGTCAACGATGACGCAGGCACGCTTGATCGGGTCATCGACATGCTTCGCAAGCTTCAGCAGGAGGCTGACATCTATGACACCACCTGCCTGGTGCTCGCCGAGTGGGCTGACGGGGAGGCGTTTGATGAGGTGAACATCCGAAACGACCTGGTACCGGCCGATCTCCAGGCAGAGGCCTTCCTCAAGGTCCTGGTTGAGGGCGTCCTCGACCGCACGCCGATCGACATGCACGTCGCCGTGCGGGAGCGGCGAGAGCACAGACATCTTGGCCTTCCCGAGGTGGATGAGGCCTCGCAGTCCGAGGGTTGATCCGAAGCTCACTGCGTTGCCAAGTCACGCCGTTTGGGGGCTGATGGCCTCGACCAGGCAGCACCGCCGCACCGCGGCACCCTGGGACGATCGCCGAGCACGCCACCCCCGAGCCCGTCATTGCCGATCCTCCCCCCTGGACCGGCCGAACGATCATGCGTCAGCAGTGGGCCGAGCTGGCCTACTTCCATTGGGCCTACGAGCCCGAGGTGGTCCAACGGCTGCTCCCGGCCGGCATCACTGTCGATGCATTTGGCGGACGGGCCTGGGTGGGGCTGATCCCCTTCGAGATGCGCCGGGTGCGGCTGGGCCCCACGCCCCCCATCCCGTGGTTGGGGGACTTCACCGAGATCAACGTCCGCACCTACGTGACCGATGCCCTCGGCCGCCGAGGCGTGTGGTTCTTCTCGCTCGACGTGCCCCGTTCGCCGATCGTCGCAGTGGCGCGCGCAGCCTTTGCGTTGCCGTACTGCTGGGCGAAGACGCGCCACGAGCGCAACGCCGACCGCCAGCGCTACACGATGGTGAGGCGCTGGCCCCGAGGCTCCGAAGCCCAGGCCGACCTGGCCTTTCGTGTCGGCAGCCGCCTCGGTGACGACGAGGTCGGCGACCTGGAACACTTTCTGTCCGCTCGTTGGGCTCTGCTCACCCGTCGGCGACGCCAACTGCTCTACGGCCGGGTGGACCACCAGCGCTGGCCCCTCCACCGTGTCGACGAAGTCGACATCGACCAAACGGTCGTCGAGGCCGCCGGGTTGCCCAGGCCCGAGGGCAGCCCCCATGCCATGTACTCGCCCGCCGTTGACGTTCAGGTGGCCTGGTTCTCCAAGGTGCCCGGCCCCACAGGTTGACCCCGCTCAGGAGCCCGATGCGTCGACGGTCGCCAGCTCGTCGATGCGGCGCAGCGCCAGCGCGCAGATCGCCAGGTACGGCGCCACTGCGAGCGGGACCCCGAACCCCGCCTGGCACCGGTCGGCGCCGAGCGACTCCACCGAGTGTGCTGTCGCCGGCAGGCCGGCGACCTTCCAAGCCCAGGCGGTGTTGGCCTCGAACTCGGTGATCGTGAAGCTCAGGGCGACCCCGACTGCGGTGGTCACCGTGCCGGTCGCACCCAATGAGAGGGTGTGGCCGTCGAGGGAGGCGCTGCGCACCGATGGCCCCCAGTCCGGCCACCGCTCCAAGTCGCACAACAGCTGCCACACGACCGGCGCCGGGGCGTCGATGTCGCGATGGGTCCAGAGCCGCCTCATCGACCCAACGTACCGCTCGATCCGGTCGAACGAGGCGGCGATGCGCCGTCCACCGCTACCCGCCCAGCGCTCCCATGCCCTGCCCAAGCAGCTTGACGCCCAGCACGAGCAACAGGATCATCATGATCGCCGAGTTGTGCACCGACATGAAGTCCTTGATCGAGCCGAGCGGGCCGACGGCGCGTTTGCTCGCCACCAGGTAGAACACCACCGGTCCAGCGACCGTCAGCGAACCGATGACAACGAACACCGCCATCGTGACGACGGTGTCGGCACCGCTCAGCCCGGCCTGAGCGACGCTGGCGGCCGCTGCGGCGGTGAGGGCCAGGTTCTTCGGGTTCACCCCGGAGAGCAGCGCGCCGAGCCCGAGCGACTTGCCAGGCGTGAAGGTGTCGATCGTCGCCATCCATTTGGGCAGCTCCGCCTCCTCGCCGGGCTGAGGACGCGAGCGCCACTGCTTCAGTGCGAGGAGCAGGAAGAGCACCCCCATCACCACCTGGAACCAGTTCACGCCGGTTGATGTGGCGCTGTCCGGATCCGATGCTCCGGACGTCAGGACCAGGACGATGGCGGAGGCGATCACCAGGCCAGCGATCCAACCGATGGCGAACATCGAGCCGGTGGTGCGGGCCTTGGGTGTGCCCAGCATAAGGATGACGGCGATGATCGGGACTGGGCTGAGCGCTACGCCCAACGCCGATGGGAGCAGGTCACCAATAGCTTGGATCATGGTTGCAGTCGCCTCGGTTTCGGTCCCGGTCTGGCGTGGGATGCGAGGCTTGTCCCCGCCTGCCCGACCTTCGTGAAAAGTACTCGAAGCAGCCAGCGGCGCCTTGGCATTCTGCGCCCAGGAACGATTCGTTGCCACCGACGGACCTCGTTCGGGCAGCGACGGTGCGTCCGTGGCAGTCTGCACCCGGCGCAGGATCGGCCGGCGCGGAAGGAGCCCACGTGTCTGACCTCGCTCATGGCGCCGCTCATCAGCTGCCCGAACGGACCGAGGTCGCCATCGTCGGCGCAGGTCTCGCCGGGCTGGCAGCGGCGCGCCAGCTCACCCAGGCGGGCCGGAACGTGGTCGTGCTCGAGGCATCCGATGGCGTCGGGGGACGGGTGCGCACCGACCTGGTCGACGGGTTTCGGCTCGACCGCGGCTTCCAGGTGCTGCTGACCGCCTATCCGGAGCTGGAGAGGCAGTTCGATGTCGACACCCTCGAGTTGCGCCGCTTCGAGCCGGGCGCACTGGTGTGGAACGGCACCGCGATGCACCTGGTCGGTGATCCGATTCGTCGGCCCCGCACTCTGGTGAAAACCGGCCTCGCCCCGATCGGCACGATCGCCGACAAGGCCAGGCTGCTGCGCCAGCGGGTCCGCCTGGGACGAACCTCGGGGTCGGACCTGTTGCGCCAGAACGATGTGTCCACACTCGAAGCGCTGCATGGCGAGGGCTTCAGTCAACGAATGATCGACGGGTTCTTTCGGCCGTTCGTCGGCGGCATCCAGCTCGATCCGGCGCTTCAGACCAGCCGACGCATGTTCGACGTGGTGTTGAAGAGCCTGTTCGCCGGAGCGGCTGCAGTGCCCGCCGGTGGGATGCAGGCAATCCCGAACCAGCTGGCGAGCGGTCTCCCCGCTGGGACGGTCCACCTCGACGCCAAAGTGGGGGCGGTGCGAGCCGGCGAGGTGGTGCTCGTCGATGGCCGTGCACTGGCAGCCGACCGGGTGATCGTCGCCGCCGAGGGTCCCGGCGCGGCGGCGCTGCTCAGCCTGCCCATGGTCGGGTCGAAGTCGGCATCGTGCGTGTGGTTCGGCGCCGCAGCGCCGCCGATCCCGGACCGCTACATCGTCGTGGACGGAACCGGACGCGGCCCCGCCCTCAACATCGCCGTGATGACCAACGTCGCCCCCGAGTACGGCCCGGCCGGATCGGCACTGATCTCCGCCGCCTGCCCCGGCGTCGATGACGCCCACCTCGAGCCCGCCGTCCGGGCCCAGCTGCGCAGCATCTGGGGTCCGACAGTCGACTCGTGGACCCACCTGCGCACCGACGCCATCGCTCACGGTCAACCCGAACAGCGGCCCCCATTCGCCCCGAAGCAGCGGGTCGCTCTGGGTGACGGACTGTTCGTCTGCGGCGACCACCGCGACACCGCGTCCATCCAGGGGGCGCTGTACTCCGGTCGGCGCTGCGCCGAGGCGGTGCTCTCCAGCCTGGCGTAGTTCTCCCGAGAATCGGTCGACGTCGGCACGTACACTCGCCGCGATGAACGAGACGAACCGCCAGGTTGTGTTGCGCAGCCGCCCCTCAGGGCTGGTCGCCGATGAGAACGTCGAGCTCGTCGAGACCGACGTACCAGCGTTGGGCGACGGCGAGGCGCTGGTGCGGACCAGCCTGGTGGGGATCGATGCGGCGGTGCGCACCTGGCTGGACGATCAGCCGGGCTACCTGCCGCCGGTGCAGCTGGGCGAAGTGGTCCGTGCCGCCACGGTGGGCGAGGTGGTCGCCACCAACTGCGAGGCCTACCAGGTCGGCGACGTCGTCACCACCCTCGGCGGCTTCAGCGACTACTCGATCGCCCGCGACGATCTGTACACGACCGTGATGGGCCGCATGAGCGAAGGTACCGCCGGCATCGATCGTGCCGGGTTGCTCGCCGTGTTCGGCTCGACCGGGGCGACCGCCTACTTCGGCATGCACGACATCGGCAAGCCTCAAGCGGGGGAGACCGTGCTGGTCAGCGCAGCGGCCGGCGCCACCGGGTCGATCGCCGGTCAGCTGGCCAAGGCGGCCGGCGCGCGGGTGGTCGGGCTGGCCGGCTCCGACGAGAAGTGCACCGCCGTCGTCGACGACTTCGGATTCGACGCCTGCATCAACTACCGCAGCGCCGACCTGCGGGCGGCGCTGAAGGAACAGTGCCCCGATCGCATCGACGTGTACTTCGACAACGTCGGCGGGCCCATCCTCGACGCGGCACTCGGCCGGCTGGCCATGAACGCACGGGTGGTGCTGTGCGGCGTGATCTCCAGCTACGTCTCAGGCGAGCACCCCGGCCCGGCCAACTACGTGAAACTGCTGGCGATGCGGGCCCGGATGGAGGGGTTCAACACTCTCGACCACTGGGGCCGCTTCGACGAGGCCAACGCCGAGCTGCGACGGCTCTTCGACGCGGGGGAGCTGAAGTACCGCAGCCACGTGTTCGAGGGCTTGGACCAGGCGGTGCCGGCGCTGAACGCCCTGTTCGAGGGCACCAACATCGGCAAAACGTTTCTGCGACCCTGAACCTTCTCGCAACCGGCCGATGAGTTTGGGCGGCCCAGACCGTCGTCATGGGTAACCAGCCAGAACCCCAACGCTCAGGAGCACACGATGTCCTTCACTCCCTACCTCAACTTCGGCGGCAACTGCCGTGAAGCGTTCACCCGCTATCAGGAGATCTTTGGTGGCGAGCTGTCGATCATGGCCATGTCGGACATGCCCGGCGACGAACCGCTTCCCGAGGGCGCTGACAACCTGGTCATGAACGCCGCCCTCAAGTTTGGCGATCACCTGTTGATGGCCTCGGACGTGTTCGACATCGACAACTTCGGCGCCATGCAGTACATGTACGTCAACTTCACCACCACCGATCTCGATCAGGCCGAGCGGGTCTTCGAGGCGTTGGCCGACGGGGGCAAGGTCGAGATGCCGATGGGGGAGACCTTCTGGGCGCCCCGCTTCGGGGTGACGGTCGACCGCTTCGGTACCCCATGGATGGTGAACGGCGAGGCCGCCGAGGAGTAACTCCCGGCCACGAGCGAACCGAACGGCCGTAGGATCGCCCCGGCAACACAGCCACGAACACGCACGGGGGCACACGCACATGGCTTGGGATTTCTCGACCGAACCCGAGTTTCAGGAAAAGCTCGACTGGGTGGAGCGGTTCTGCCGCGAACAGGTGGAACCGCTCGAGTTGGTCTTCCCCTATGCGGTGCGGGCGAGGGACCCCAAGCTGAAGGCGTTGGTCAAGGAGCTTCAGGACCAGGTGAAGGAGCAGGGCCTGTGGGCGCTGTTCCTCGATGAGGACCTGGGCGGGCCGGGGTTCGGCCAGCTCAAGCTGGGCCTGCTGAACGAGATCCTCGGCCGCTACGGCTCGGCCCCGCAGATCTTCGGCGCGGGCGCCCCCGACACCGGCAACATCGAGATGCTCGCCGCCTACGGCACCGACGCGCAGAAGGAGCGCTGGCTGACCCCGATGCTCAACCAGGAGCTGTGGTCGGCGTACTCGATGACCGAGCCCCAGAGCGGGTCAGACCCCAACCTGTTCACCACCCATGCGGTGAAGGACGGCGACGAATGGGTCATCAACGGCGAGAAGTGGTTCACCAGCGCCGGCCGGGTGGCCGACCTGCTGTTCGTCATGTGCACCAACGGCATGTTCGTCGTACCCCGGAAGACCCCGGGCGTCGAGATCATGCCCGAGCCCCGCAACCACAACCACATCATCTACAACGACGTGCGCATCCCCGCCGACCACCTGCTCGGACCCGAGGACGGCGCCAAGGTGCTGGCCCAGCGCCGCTTGGGCGGCGGACGGATCCACCACGCCATGCGCACGATCAGCCAGTGCAAGCTGGCCTTCGACATGATGTGCGAGCGTGCGCTCAGTCGCGAATCACACGGCAAGATCATCGGCGACCACCAGATGGTGCAGGAGAAGATCGCCGACAGCTACGCCTCGATTCGAATGCTGCGGCTGCTCGTGTTGGAGACCGCCTGGAAGATCGACAACACGAGCACCCAGGAGGCGCGCACCGACATCGCCGCCGTGAAGTTCACGATGGCCAAGGTGCTGCGCGAGGTGTCGTTCAACGCGCTGCACATCCTCGGTTCGCTCGGCACGACCAACCTCACCCCGCTGCAGGCGATGTACGCCACCGCACCGACGATGGGCATCGCCGATGGGGTGGACGAGGTGCACAAGGCCACGGTCGCCCGCAACGTGTTGAAGGGCTACCGACCCCACGAAGGCAATTGGCCCACCGAATACCTCCCGGCCAAGCGCCAGGCGGCCTGGGAAGCCTTCGAGCCGCGCTTCGTCGAGGATCCGCAGCTACGCGAGATGGCGGAGGGATACGCCGCCTACATTGCCAAAAAGGGTTGAGGTTCGACCTCCGGTGACGCGGACGAACTCCAGAATTGCGGCCCTGATCGCTCTCACGCTGGTTGCGATCGCCTTCGTGGCGCTCGGCGGGCTGAGCTGGATCGTCGAGGACGGCAACGTGCAGGGCCTGCTCACCGACACCGGAGCGGTCGGGCCAATCATCTTCGTGGTGGTGATGTGGGTGACCCAGCCCTTCGGTGTGCCGGGTTTCGTCTACATGGCGCCGGCGGGCATGGTGTGGCCGTTTCCACTGGCGATCGCGCTGTCGTGGATCGGCAACATGGGGTCGAGCTACCTGGGCTTCGCGTTCGCCCGATGGGTCGCCCGGGATTGGGTGAAGGCCCGCATCCCGCCCAGGATGCACGGCTTCGACGCGCGGCTGGCCGAGGGCGGGCTGACGCCGATCGTCGGGCTGCGGCTCGTGTTCGGCCAGCTGCCGCCCGCCGACTGGCTGCTTGGGGTGACCAGGGTGGGCACGCCCACCTTTCTCCTCGGCACCGGCATCGGCATCATCCCCGGGGCGGTGGTTGCGGTGGTGGCCGGCGGCGGCCTGATCCGCTTTCTCCTCAACCTGCCCGCAGCGACTGCCGTCGCCGCGGTCGCTGCGCTGGCGATCGGCGCCGCCGGCCTGGTGCTGTGGCGGCGGCATCGACGGGGAAGCCGACCGGTTGGGAGGCCCCACAGCGACCAAAGCCCAGCCTGATCGCAACCACGGACGGCGAACGTTGCGGGTCTGGGTGTGCTTGGCTAAGGCCTGATGGAAGTGCTCAGCGTGTTCGACATGTTAAAGGTGGGCATCGGGCCGTCCAGCTCCCACACGCTCGGCCCGTGGCGGGCAATCCAGCGCTGGTTGGCCGAGCTGGACGAGTCGCTCGACGAGGACGGTGGGCTCGCCGCAGTCGAACGGATCCAGGTGCACCTCTATGGCTCCTTGGCCCTCACCGGCCGAGGCCACGCCACCGATCAGGCGATTGCCTTGGCGCTGCTCGGCCACGACCCCGAGACGGTCGACGTCGACGACATTGCCAACCTGGTGGCGGCGCTCCGCGATCGACGGTCGCTCAGCTTGGACGGACGCTCTGCCCCAATCGCCTTGGACCTGGACTCCGACATCGTGTTCCACCCCGACGAGTGCCTCCCGGGGCACGCCAACGCCATGACGTGCGTGGCAAGCGCCGGGGGACGCTCGCTGAAATCGACCTACTTCTCGGTGGGGGGAGGTTTCGTGCTGCGACATGACGAGCTGGGTGACGACGAACTCGGCGAGGAGGGAACCGACAGGACACGCGGCGGCCAGCCGACCTTGCGGTACCCAACCCAGAAACCCGACGACCTGCGCTCCCACTGCGTCGCGACGGAGGGGCGCATCGCCGACGTGGTGTGGACGAACGAGCTGGCGTGGCGCACCCCCGACGAAATCCGGGCCGGTCTGGACGCGCTGTGGCGGGTAATGGTCGAGGGTGTGTACCGCGGCTGCCACACCGTAGGCACCCTGCCCGGCGGGCTCGGGGTCCAGCGCCGAGCGGCGCCGCTGGTGCGGCTGCTGCTCAGCGACGACCGGATCGACGACGACTCCCTCGTCGACGAGAACCCGGTCGACGCCTGGCTGGCGCGGATCCGGGGCGGCGATCACGACTTCGGCCAGGTGCTGCAGTGGATCAGCGCGTTTGCGATGGCGACCAACGAGGAGAACGCCAACCTGGGCCGAGTCGTCACCGCCCCGACCAACGGCGCCGCCGGCGTCATCCCGGCCGTGCTGCTGTATTACCTCTGCCTCGCCGACGACATCGACGACCGTTCGGCCCCCGACGCCCGGACCGTGGTTCACGACTTTCTGCTGGTCGCCGGCGAGGTCGGTACGTTGTTCAAAAAGGGCGCCACGATTTCGGCGGCGATGGGCGGCTGCATGGCCGAAGTGGGGGTGTCGAGCGCCATGGCGGCCGCAGCGCTCACCGAGGCGATGGGCGGCAACCCCGACCAGGCGCTCATGGCGGCCGAGATTGCCATGGAGCACCACCTGGGCATGACGTGCGACCCGGTGAGCGGCCTGGTGCAGGTGCCCTGCATCGAACGCAACACGATGGGGGCGGTCAAAGCGATCAACGCCGCCGGCCTGGCGATCGCCGGCGATCCGGCGGCGGCTCGGGGGACCCTCGCCGGGGTGAGCGACACGATGCGCGAGACCGCCCAGTCGCTGTCGGACCGCTTCAAGGAGACGTCGCTCGGCGGGCTGGCGGTCAACGTGTCGGTGCGGGTTCCGGAGTGCTGAACCGCCCACGTCGACGTCTCGAAACGATTGGCCCGGGTGGTTGCGTCCCTGCCCGGTCTCGTTGTTAGGCTCCCCTTGCAACAGGCCGGACGCCTCCTTCATGGCCGCCCGACCCCACGACAACGCACGTTGGAGGCCTCAGGTGTTACAGACATTCCTCACCGGACTGCGAGAGGGCCTCGAGGCAGCGTTGGTCGTCAGCATCCTGTTGACCTTCCTGGTCCGTGCCGAGCGGCGCGACCGCATCGTTGCGTTGTGGGCCGGAGTTGCGGTGGCGGTCGTCGTGTCGTTCGGGTTTGGGGCCGTGCTTCACTTCACCTCGGCCTCGATGAGCTTCGAGGCCCAGGAGGCCTTCGGCGGATTCCTGTCGATCGTCGCCGTCGGGTTCGTCACGTGGATGGTGTTCTGGATGAAGCGGGCCTCGCGCACGATCAAGGGCGACCTCCATCAGAAGATGCAGTCCGCCCTCGAGCTTGGCGCCGCCGGCGTGTTTCTGGCTGCGCTGCTGGCCGTTGGCCGGGAGGGCCTCGAAACCGCCCTGTTCCTGTACCCGACGTTCCAGGCGCAAGGGTCGGGGGCAGCACCCGCGATCGGCGCCGTCCTCGGTATCGGCACGGCGGTTGTCGCCGGCGTCTTCATCTATCGCGGCACCGTGCGCATGAATCTGGCAGCGTTCTTCAAGTTCACCGGTGCAGCGCTGATCGTCATCGCTGCCGGCGTGCTCGCCTACGGGGTGCACGACCTGCAGGAGGCGGGCATCGTGCCCGGCCTCAACACGCTGGCCTGGGACCTGCAGGGCTACGACGTCACCAGTTGGTACGGCACCCTGGTCAAGGGCATCTTCAACCTCGGCCCGCAGATGACCGTGCTCGAGGTGATCACCTACGTCGGCTACCTCGTCCCGACGATGTTCCTGTTCCTGCGCAGCCCGCAGCCTCAGCCGTCGACCGGGGAGCCCACGCCGGTCCAGGCCAACACCGCCTCGCCGTCGCCCCAATCGGCGGCAGTCGCACACTGACCCCTGTCCACATCCCCCTCCGGAGTTGCCCATGTTGAAGTCCACCCGCGCCGCCGGGTCCCTTGCCGTCGCCCTGATCACCGCCAGCGCGCTGATGTCCGCCTGTTCGGGTGAAGCGGCAGACACCACGGCCACGGTCATCGGCACCGACGACGCCTGCACGCTCGAGAACGACATCATCGAGGCCGGCAAGGTGGGCTTCGAGTTCACCAACGACGGTAAGAAGGTGTCGGAGTTATACGTCCTCAACGGCGACGGTGACGTGATGGGCGAGGTGGAGAACGTCACCACCGGCACGTCCCGCACCCTCACCGTGGACCTGGTCGCCGGCGACTACCAGGTGAAGTGCAAGCCGGGCATGACCGGCGACGGGATCACGTCGGACTTCACGGTCACCGGCGAGGGCGGCGCCGCTCAAGCCGAACCCGACCGGACGATCACGTTCGACGCGGTCGACTTCACCTACGAGGACCTCGATCTCACCGACATCACCGCCGGCACGACAATCCGATTTGAAATGACCAACACCGGCGACCAGCCCCACGAATTTGAGGTGCTCGACCCAGGCGGCGAGGCGATCGGCGAGGTTGGTGCCACCGACCCGGGAGAGACCGGCGGGGCAACCATGACCTTCGCCGCCCCGGGCAAGTACACCTACCAGTGCATCCTGATCGACCCGGCGACCGGCAAGAAGCACTCGATGCTGGGTATGGCCGGCACCTTCAGCGTGGCGCCGGCCTAGCCCGCCAGAGGGCGGGCACCGCCTTTTCCGCTCTGCCAAGATCGAACCATGATCTCGATCGACCCCAGATTCAACGGTCCGACCGATTGTGGGCACGGCGGCGTGTCCGCCGGGCGATTTGCCGAGCTGGTCAACCCGCTGGCCGCCTCGGTGCGCTTCGCCGCGCCGATCCCGCTGGCCACCGAGCTCATGCCCACTGCGGCCGGCGGCGGAACGGTACGGGTCTCCAACGGGGACCGGCCGATCGCCGCGGTCAGCCCGTTGAGCGAACCCCTCGATATTACGCCATTCTCGCCGGCGGACGATGAGGCGATAGCGGCGGCCGAGGGACGCTCGACGTTCCGCGTCGGCCACGATCACCCCTACCCGCTGTGTTTCGGCTGCGGAAACGCCAGGGAACACCACGACGGCCTTGGTTTGTATGCCGGGCCGCTGGCAGCGAGCGCCGAGTTCGCGGTGCGTTGGACGCCCGAGGGTGACGAGGACGTGCCGCCCTGGCTGGTCTGGGGCGCACTCGACTGCCCCACCGCAGCCCCCGCCTTCGCTGCGGTCCCGGAGGGCAGCGCTGCGCTGACCGGAACGCTGGCGGTCGAGATCCGCGATCGCGTCCCCGGCGGCGTCGAGCATCAGATCCACAGCCGGCTCGTCGACGTCGACGGGCGCAAGCTGCGCACCGAGGGCGCCCTGGTGGCACCGGACGGGACCAACTTGGCCGTCGTCGCCGCAACCTGGGTGTCGGTCCCCGCCGACATGGTGGTGACCGCCTGAGCGATGGGCCCCACACCCCTCGCAACTAGCGGGTGCCGGGGTATCGGGCGGACAGTTTGGCGGTGTATTTTCATCGGGCTGCCCGAGACGTGGTGACGAAGCGGACCCCCTTGTCCGGGACGTTGGGCCGGGGTCGACCGACCGGTGGTTTGTTTGGGTTGTCCGGGCGGGTACCGAACAATCATGCCCCGCTACGTCGTCCACGTCCGCACCCCGATGCCACCCGCCGAAGCGTTCGCCTTCATGGCAGACCTCAACAACTTCGCCCGGTGGGATCCCGGCGTTGACGACGTCGATCAAGTGGAGGGGTCTGGCCCCGGCCCGGAGGCCGTCTTCGACGTGTCGGTCAAGGCGGTGCTGGGCACGATGACGCTCCGCTACGAAACCACCACCTACGAAGCTCCCAAGCTGTTTGTCGCTCGGGCCCAGAGCACGACGCTGACCTCGCTCGACTCGATCACGGTGCGCTCCGACGGGACCGGCTCGGTGGTCACCTACGAGGCCGAACTCACCCTCAACGGGCTGCTGCGCTTCGTCGACCCGGTCCTGGGCTTGGCGTTCGGGCGGATCGGTGACCGCGCTGCCGGCGGCCTGATCGAGGCCCTCGACGGCGAGCGGGTGGACTCACCGACGTAGACCCACCACCCGACCGAGTGTGACGCGCTGCGGTTCGGCTTCCGCCACTCTCCGTGAGAGACTGTCCGTTCTGGAACCGCCAGGTTCCCTCGGCGCCACAGATTGGAGGACGCAGCGATGGTGATGGGTGATCGACCCGATGTTGAGACGTCCTCGCCGCCGGAGGCGGCGCTCGACCTGTTCGGCCTGGCCGGTCAACTAGGCGTGGCGCTCGGCCGGGTTCCGCTGAAGACACCGTGGAGGGGCCCCTTCAAAACGTTGTCGGCCAACGTGACCGCAAACCTCACGCGAGAGATGATTCGCTCGTTCATGGGATATTCAACCTCGCTGCGAATCGAGGACTTCCGCTCGATCGAGATGGTGCTGGACCGTCTCTCCTCGGTGGTGATGCCGCCGGTCATCGCGTCGTACAACGTGAGCTACGAGGTCGCCAGTGTTGGCGGTGTCCCCGGCATTTGGTATCGCCCCGACGGCGTCGACGAGCCGAGGCGCACCATCGCCTACTTTCACGGCGGAGGTTACGTCGGAACCTCCCCGTGGATGTACGCGGCGTTCACCTCTGCGATCGCCCGTCGCACCCGTTGCGACGTCTTCGTCGCCGACTACCGACTCGCCCCCGAGTTTCCCTACCCGCACGGTGCCGAGGACGGGATGACCGTGCTGGGCGCACTGGTCGACAGCGGCATACCGGCCAGCGACATCTTCTTGGCGGGCGACTCCGGCGGCGGAGGCCTGATCTGTTCGCTGATGCACCTGATGGACTACTTCGAGGCCCAGGACCTGGCCGGCGTCATCCTGTTCTCGCCCGAGGTCGACCTCGTCCTCGACCAGCCGTCGGTGGCCGACAATGCCAGCCACGACATCCTGCCGTGGAACATCCCCACGTCGGCCTACCTGCGCGGCGACGGGCACCACGCCTTCGTTTCGCCGCTCATCCAGGACGTGTCGGACTGGCCGCCCACCTACATTGTGTACGGGGCGGATGAGATGTTCCGTGATCCAATCCGGCAGTTCGTCGACCATCTCGAGGCGTCCGATGTGGAGGTTGAGGCGGTGGAGGTTCCGGGTATGTTCCATGTCTTTCCGATCTTGATGCCGTGGGCACCTCCGAGCCACAAGACGTTCAGGGACCTGCAGCGGTTCATCAAAGCGGCCTGAGCCCAACCGTCACCGGCAGGTTGGCCATGATGTGACGGGTTCTACACTGCGCCCCATGACGACGGCCGAGTTGCGTCACCAGTGACCACTGCCGGAGCGCTCGCAGCACAACTCCGGGCGTTCGTCGTCGACACGCTGGAGGACGCCGAGCAAGCCCATCTGCACGGGTGGCGCATTCCTCGCATGTTCGCCGGACACCAGGTGGGCGCCGACGTGCGGGCGGACCTGTGCTTCACGCTGCACCACCTGGCGCGGGCCGGCGTCACCGAGGTGGCCGGTCGACCGATCGACGAGATCATCTCCGGCCTGCTCGCCGACATCGACGGCGCCGGGACGCACACGTTCTTCTCCTACCGGATCGCCGAGACGCTGCTCGAGCGGGGGCCCTTCGAGGGCAACGCGCTGCTCTCCGGCCTGAGCAGCTCCCAGGCGGAACAGGTTGCCCTGGCGGTCGACAGCTCCGATTGGCTCGAGCTCCTCGATGCGGAGGTGCTGCCCCGCAACTACGCCGGGGTGCTCGCTCGCTGCGAGCTCGGTCGGGTGCGCCTCGGCCTGGTCGACGACACCGGCGGGCTGGATGATCTCGTCGAGCGGGTATGCGGTGTGCTGGGCGCCAACCCGTTGGGAGCGCTGGACGACTCCAACGATGCCAGCGGTCGCTACGACATCTACACCGCGGACGTCTGGCTGTTCACCGAACCGTTGGCCGACCGGATCGGCGAGGTGTGGCGACGCGGTATGAGCCAGGCTCTCGATCTGGTCCTCACCGTCGGAGGTCCGGATGGCTCGTCGGTGCCCTGGGGCCGGTCCACCGGCCACCTGTCAGACGCGCTCACCCTCGAACTGGCTGCGTTTGCGCTCACGGCCGGGCAGGAGGTGCCGGGAACACCGGAGGTGTGGCTGCGGCGGGCGGTCGACGCCGCGATCACGCTGAGCGATGGGTTCGACGCTGGCGGACTCACCACGGCCCACGCCCACCGGGCACAGGACGCCTATCGAGGGCCGGAGCGTCGGCTGCAGCTGACCTTCGACCTGCTGGGCAAGATCGCCTGGGCCGCGGCCGAACTGCGTGACGTCGACCCCGCCCTCACCCCCGCTTCGAAGCGGCAGGCCTACCCGCCGATCGACCGGTTCGTCCCCTTCGAAACCGACCGTCCGGCCGGGGTGTGGGCGCACCGCTCCAGCGGTGCCGAGTTCGTGGTGCCCTTCGTCGGGGCGACCCGCAGCCACTACCTGCCGGCGCTGCACCGCCCAGGACGTTGGGAAGTGCCCGTCGATCGCGATCTGCCCACGTGGACGCCGCTGGTCGTCGACCGGCTGAAGCGGTTCGCTGCGGGCGGGTTGCCCGCTTCGGTCGAGCATCGCGATGGGGGAGTGACGGCCCATTGGGGCTGCTTTGTCGAGTCGGGCAAGGGCGTCGAAGGCGAGGAGCTGGCGCCGCCCCTCGCCGGGTCCCGAACGATGGATCTGTCGATCGACGGACGCACGATCGTGCTGCACGACCAACTGAACTTCGAGGGACCACCGGTGGCGCTTGGGATGGCGATCCCGGAGGTGGACGGTGCGCCGCTGCGCGTCGAGTGGACGGTTGACGACGGCGAGGGGCAGGCAACCGTCGTGCCGGTCGACGGGGTGGCCGAGTGGGCCAGCCCGTGGTCTCAGCTCTCCCGGGTGCATCAGCTCGATGTCGATCCGGCGCTCACCGTCGCCTACACCGCCCGGGTCACCCCACTCATCCGGGTTGGGTCGACCGCACCTGGAGCCCACTACCACCGCGGCATGTATCCCCACGTGGCCGACCGGCTGGTGGAACGGGGGGTGCCGTTCGGCTGGGACGGCTTCGACGACCCCGGGTTTCGCAGCATCGACTTGGTGCACCTGCACTGGCCCGAGTGGGTGGCCTTCGACGACCTGGAGGCCCATCGGGCGATCATCGCTGCGCTGGACGACGCCGATGTGCCGGTGGTGTGGACCGCCCACAACCTGACGCCGCACGAGAAGAAGCCCGAGATCTACGACGCCGTCTACGGGGCGTGGGCCGCCACGGCGGCCGGCGTCATCCACCACAGCGTCTGGGGTGAGGCCCGCCTGAGGGAGCGCTACGACTTCTCAGACCGCTGCCTGCACCGGGTGATCCCGCACGGGCACTTCGGCGCGGTCTGGGCCGCCACCGACCCGCCCGACCGCGCCGAGGCCGAGCGACGTCTCGGGCTGTCGCCGGTCGGGCTCCGCATCGGCATCGTCGGGTCACCCCGGGCCGAAAAGCTGGTGCAGGAGGTGCTCGACGGCGTCGCCGCCAGCCAACGGAACGACGTCGAGGTGGTGTGCTGGTCGCTACGCGGCGACGAGGTGGTGCCCGACGACCCACGTATCGCCCTGGCCGAGCCATACCGCAACGTCGATGCCGGCCTGTACGCCACCCGCCTGGCCGCCTGCGATGTGCTGGCACTGGTGTTCGACGAGCAGGGAAAGATGCTCACCACCGGCGCAGCCGGCGATTCACTGGGCTTTGGGTTGCCCACGCTGCGCTCCGAGTGGGGCTACCTCGTCGAACACCTGGGTGACGCCGGTATCCCGGTGGGCCAGAGCGCCGAGTCGATCGCCGCCGCACTCGATGCGCTCACCGACGCCGACCTCGACAGGGCCCGGTCGGCGGCGCTGCAACGACGCGACGAGCTCGACTGGTCGGTGCTGGCCGGGCCCACCGCCGACCTGTTCGACGAGGTACTGCTGGGGCGTTGACCGCGTTTGCAGCGCAACGACGCACTCCATCGAGCGGCAACGGTTGATCGACCTGGCCGGCCGCGGTCAGCGCTTGGCCCGCTTGCCGAACATCACCCCGGCCACCCGCCGGATCTGGATCTCCTCGGATCCCTCGGTGATCCGGTAACGGCGGTGGTGCCGGTAGATGTGTTCGAAGGGCATGTGCCGCGTGTAGCCCATGCCCCCACAGGTCTGCATCGCCTGGTCGGCGGCGTTGCACACCAGCCGGTTGGCCCGGTAGTTGCACATCGACACCGCGTCGGTGACGTCCATCGCCCCGTGGCGGTCCATGCGCCAGGCGGTCTGGCGGATCAGCGCCCGCAGCATGGCCGCCTCGGTCTGCAGCTCGGCGAGCGGAAACTGGATCGCCTGGTTCTTCCACAGCGGGCGGCCGAACGGAGCCCTGGCCGAGGCGTACTTCGCCGCCTCGTCGATGCAGTACTGGGCCGCGCCCAGGCTGGAGGCGGCCTGCCGGATGCGGTTCTCGTGCACGAAAATGTTGGCCAGTTCCAACCCCCGACCGACATCGCCGAACACGGCATCGTCGCCGACCCGCACGTCGGTGAAGTGCACATCGGGATGATCGGTGGGCATGTTGAACGTCCACCAGTAGGTGCCGATCTCGACGCCGGGGGTCTCGGTGGGCACGAGGAAGCAGGTGATGCCGTCGGCGTCGCCGGCCTCGCCGCCGGTGCGGGCAAAAACCATGTCGTGGGTGGCCCGGTGCATGCCGGTGTTGAAGCGCTTGGTGCCGCTGATCACCCACTCATCGCTGTCGCGCACCGCCGTGGTGTCGAGAAAGGTGGCGTCGCTGCCGTGCTCCGGCTCGGTCAGCCCGAAGGCCACCAGGTGGGTGCCGTCAAATGCGCCGTCGATGAACTCGGCCCGTTGGGCGTCGGTGCCCTTGGCCAGCATCATGAGGATGAACGGGAAGTTGCCGACGACCGAAGTCTCGTTCTGCAGGTCGTTGTGCAGGCCCAGGCCTCTGGTGGCCAGGTGCTCGCGGATGACGGCCATGTCCAGGTTGGATCCGCCCCGGCCGCCGACCGCCTCTGGAAGGCCGTAACGCAGGTGTCCTGCCGCATCGGCCCGGCGCATCATCTCCCCGAGCAGCGCCTCCCACTCCGGTCGGGGCAGCCCGCCGTTGTCCCAGTCGGTGCGGGCGTGCTCGCGCCGGTGGTCGAAGTACTCGATGTTCTCGGCCTCCAGCGGGGCGATCTCTGCCTCGATGAAGCGGTCAAGTGCGCCCAGGTAGTCGGTGAGTTCGGTGGGCAGATCGAAGTCCATCAGGTGCCTTCCGGGCCGGTCTCGGTCTCGATGAGGTTCAGCAGGTCGTACTCCAGCTCGGGAACGCGGCGGCCGCTGGCGGCGAGCACGATCGAGTCGGTCAGGCCGGCCGTGAAGGCTGCGGCCTGAGCGGCCAGGCCACATGCCCACCACGCGGTGCGCGCGGCCATCCACCAACGAAAGGCGTCCTCCCGCCAGCTTCCGCCCCCCGCCTCGTAGGCCCAGCGAAGCGCGTCGAGCGGACCGAACCCGCCGACCGGCAGTTCGTCGTTGCCGAAGCGCCAGGTGCGCAGGCACAGGTAGGCAAGGTCCTCCATCGGGTCGCCGACGTGGGCCAATTCCCAGTCCAACACGGCGCTCAGCCGGCCGTTGTCGACCAGCAGGTTGCCCGTGCGGAAATCGGCATGGACGATCGTTTGACGCTGTGGTCTCGACGGTGGGTTGCGGCGCAGCCACTCGACGCCCAGGCGGATCGCTGGGTGGGGGAGCGGCAGGTCATCGAGCGTCGCTGCCAACCCGTCGCAGTAGTCGCCGAAGAGATCACCAGCATCGAGGCGATCCAGACCAGCCGGGGCGGCAGCGGCGTCGACGGCGTGCAGGTGGGCCAACGCCGCGCCGCACTCACCGGCCAACTCGGCACCGGTGCCCAACTCGGCGACCGCACGCAGCACGTGGCGGGGAATCGACAGCCCAGGCTCCCGGCTGACCACCTGCGCCGGTTGGCCCGTACCCGCTAGGGCATCGGTCG
>NZ_DAOLGP010000020.1:4707-71178 GCF_035329545.1 Candidatus Neomicrothrix sp. | reverse complement strand
CAGCCCCACCATCCGGCCCAGCCCTCAGGCCACCCCGAAAGACACCAGCCACCTAATGGGGTTGCTGGGTTCGTGAGAGTCTGGCTTCGAGCCGCTGGTCGGTGAGCACTCTTGTCACCTAATGGGGTTGCTGGGTTCGTGAGAGTCTGGCTTCGAGCCGCTGGTCGGTGAGCACTCTTGTCACCTGGAGCCCTTCGGGATTCCTAAGTCTAGATCGTGCCCCGGCCGGTTGGTTCGGGTTACCCATCAAGCGCTCATGGGGTGTCGTGCCGTAGAGCACTGATCCATTAGGTCGCCGCTCGGGAAGCCCGCAGGCTCACACATTGAATTGCAACCAAGGAGTACACGATGACCATTTTCGTGGGCGATGACTGGGCCGAGACCCACCATGACGTCCATCTCATGGGTGACACCGGCGACAAGCTCGCCGCGAAACGGTTGCCCGAAGGGCTCGACGGGATCGCAGATCTCCACACGCTGATCGCCGAACACACCAGCGACCCGACAGAGGTGATCGTCGGGATCGAAACCGAGCGGGGCATGTGGGTCCAAGCCCTGATCGCCGCCGGGTATCGGGTGTACGCGATCAACCCGTTGTCGGTGTCGCGCTACCGCGATCGACACAACGTCGCCGGCGCGAAGTCCGACCCGGGCGACGCCAAACTCCTGGCCGACCTGGTGCGCACCGACCGGCACAACCACCGGCCCGTGGCCGGTGACACCGACCAGGCCGGCGGGCTGAAAGTGCTCGCCCGGGCCCACCAAAACCTGATCTGGGACCGGACCCGTCACACCAACCGGCTCCGCAACGACCTCCGCGAGTTCTTCCCCGCCGCCCTGGAGGCCTTCGACAGCCTCGCAGACCGGGACGCGGTCGCCGTGTTGGGCAAAGCGCCGCACCCCGAAGCGGCCCGCCGGTTGTCGGTCTCCCAGATCCGCTCCGCGCTCCGCAAAGGCGGACGACAACGCAACCTCGATGGGCGGGCCGCCGAGAACCAAGCCGCGTTGCGGACCCCTCAACTCGCCGCACCGGCGACGGTCGCAACCGCGTTCGCTGCCACAACAAAAGCGTTGGTTCAGGTGATCGCCGGACTCAACACCACCATCGCTGAACTCGAGACCGAGTTGGCCACCCATTTTGATGAACACCCGGACGCCGACATCTACCTCTCCCTGCCAGGACTCGGTGTTGTGCTCGGCGCCCGGGTGCTCGCAGAGTTCGGGGACGACCCCGACCGCTACGACACCGCCAAGTCTCGCAGGAACTACGCCGGCACATCACCGCTCACCATCGCCTCCGGCAAGAAACACGCCGTGCTCGCCCGACGTGTCCGCAACCGGCGTCTCTACGACGCCATCGACCAGTGGGCATTCTGTGCGATCACAGCGAGCCCCGGCTGCCGCGAGTTCTACGACCAACGGCGGGCTGCCGGTGACCTCCACCACCAAGCACTCCGAGCGCTCGGCAACCGGCTCGTCGGCTACCTCCACGGATGCCACCGCACACGCACCCCCTACAACGAACACACCGCCTGGGCCCACCGCCAACCAGCCCAAACCCAGATTGCTGCTTGACACCTTCCACCCCTGGGGTGTCTAGACTGGTGCTAGGAATCGATCTCCTGGTGCATCCGCCTTGCTAGCCGGCTCGGGGCTTGGGCAGCCAATGGGTCCAGACGGGCGCTCGGGCGCTGGAGGCTGCTGTTTGGCAGACGTGCCTCCATTGGCCTCACGCCTAACAGATCAGGTGTCACCGGATCACGCGGCAGTCCCTACACAACGCAGTCGCGGTGTGGCTGGCCTTGTGTGGATCTACTCCAATGATCATGATGCCGGTCCCTTGGTCTCGTTGATGTGGAAGACCACGGCCGGCATGCCGCCTTAGAGACCCATACGCGGGAATCAAGCCTCTGTTGAGCCAGACCGCAGCCGGTCATCGACCGGGAGTGCACACCCTGGGCGAGACAAACCCGAACCGAAGGCGGCAGGCGATTCACGAGCCACCCCGGCCAACGACCTACCGGAACCTACGGCCCCAAAGCCCCAGGAACCGGTACTCACATACAAGTCGGCGCTTCAGAAAAGGCCCCCACCTCCCTTCAACCCTGGGGCAAACGACTACTGATCCTTGTGCCGCACAGTTGTAGGGGGACCTGGAGCAGGTCTTCGCTGTCGTTATACGTACATTCATCCGGCCGATCTGAAAGACCTAAAGTAACCGCTCCACGCGCCTTGCACCAGCGGACGAAATCGACGACAGCAGCGTTAGCAACCAACGCCCGACCTGGCTCTCGGCCTTTGGCCAAGGCAAGGAGCGCCCGGAGCTCTCGACGACGAAAGGCAGGAAACAACACGGCCCTTTGAGCCGCTGACGCGTCATACAGGCCATCTACCATCGACGCAAATTCCTCGTAATTTCCGTCCGGCAGAGAGTCGTGGAACCAATTCCTGTATGTTTCGCTCATCATGTAGCTGAACGCACGAGCAGTAAAGTCTCGTATATCTTTATGCGTCTCCGTGAACGCGACCAAGTATTGCTCCCCACGGTCTCCAAAGTCTGAGGGGGCCAGCGCATCTAAAAAGTCAGGCCGATCATTTGATCTATAGCTTTCGATATCTGGTCTCGGCCAAACACCCAGAGACAATAGCGCCGTGAGCGCAGCTTTTCGGTCCTCATCGTCTTGAGCGAGAGGATGCAATCGGCGCGCCGCCGTCCGATCGTATATGCTCCGTACTCTATCGTTGAATCTTTCATCTCCGCCCGCGATTGAGGTGACCAAGTCCATTATGCCCAACAGCCGGCTTTCATGAAGCGGCTGCTCCTGCACCTTCTTTGGCCCCCAGATCGTCTGGTCGATATCCATAATTAGGACCGTGTTTTCATCAACCGTGTCCCCGAGTCTCTGCGCAAACGAGACTAGGTCGTCCCACCTGTCGCCGTAGGTGATGCCCCCCACGGTGAAACACCCGACCACATCCCTATCCGAGATAAATCCATCTAGATCCCAGTTTAACCTCTGCAGGTTTCTCATCGCTCCGCCGTCGTTGATCGCAGTGTCGCCGACATACACCAAATGCGGACGGCTTTTGAACTCGGTGTCAGCCTTGAGGTGCTCGGACACTACCTCGGCATAGGCCATCTCAAATTTTCTGGAGAAGCCAGATCGCGGTAAACCTGGTTGTACCCCGTCATAGCCAAAGAGCCGCCGCATCTGTCTCAGAATGATTCGATTGTCCAAAAGGCTAGCGACAGATATCTCTTCATCAAAGACCTCTGCTTGCTGTGCTGCGCCGTTGTCGCGGCGGCGTTCAACCGTGACGCAGTCTCCAGCGCCATTCCACGCCGCGCTAAAAAGACGTTCATGATGCTCGAAGGACGTCGCGTCAACAGTGATCGCAATCGGGTTGGAGTCCACCGGACCGGGAGGGGCGGTGAGTAGCGCCCGCTCTTTGGCGTCGCTGAAGTAATAAAGACCAAAATCACGAGGAACCTGGTCGTCCTGGCCTGCTTCAGCCAAACGCACCTCAGCGCCCTCTGCTACCTGGTCCAAAAGGTCGGACAGCCATTCTTCAGAAATGAGGTTGGCGAGGTCACTCGTATAGAACAGTCGTCTCACCTTGCCACGCCCGCGCAAGAGTGCCCAGTTGTGTTCCTTGAATCGCAGCTCGTCGTCTTCCCAATACTTGTTGCCGACGCTTGTAGCGTCCAATCGGACTGGTGAGTGAGTGAAGAGTGCGTCGAGGACGAGCCTAAGCTCCGAGCCGCTTTCAAGAACAAGACCGTTTGGGTTGTCCAATTGCTCCAGCCTATTAAAGAATGCATCTTGAAGTTCCTCCGCTATCAAAAGTCCAATCAATGAGGATGTGTTCATGCTGCTGCTCCTGTGGATGGGCCTACTTTTACTGGACATTTGATTGCGAACAGCGAGTCGGGGGCGCCTCTCCACCCTTTGACCGAGTATTCGCGCGTGGCGAGCGGCCCCGGCGTAGCTCGAAAAGTTGACTAGACCCCTGGCTGACCCTCGAACTTTGGCTGTAAGGGATGCTATGGAGTATTCGAGAGATCCTGCAAGTTCGACCGGCGTTTTGTAGAACCCAACGTGATGAGCCGCTAGCGCTTTGCTCCTGAAAGCATCCTGCCGGTCGAACTCACATTGCAAGTCTCGACCATGTGGCCCTCCTAGCAATCCTCGGCTCTTAAGCTCCAGGCGAAACTCCCGTCTGCCCTCGTCTAACGTTCTTTCGTCAAGCAGAAGAAAGACCGATGGAAGGTGAAGCTGGAGTGCCAACTCATACTCCCACTCGCAGAAACTGATGTCGCGACCGGGCACCATTGAGCCGTATCTGGAGTCAAGGATGAATATCACGCCATCTGTGTCGGTTTCGAGCACCCTTTGAATCATGGCCGATGATGTATCTGTGGCGTTAGCCCCCCACTGCTCCATCCCTCTTAAAGCATGACCTGAATGCATTACTTTAAGTGTGGATACGTCGCGGTGTTCTCCGGCCACTGCTGAGACGAAAAGTCGTGCTATTCGGAAGTCAGGTTGATCGTGTGCGCGCATTGTCCCTCCGCTGGTCAACCTAGCTGGCGAAGTCATGGTGTGCCACGGATTCATGATTGTTTTTGCAATGGAGGATTGCAGGCCAGAATCAAGTACGTCTGCCCCCATGGTGGGTCTAGCCGAGGGACTAGTGCAGTCCCGCGTAAATGACACGCGTGTAATCTGGTCGGGTTGTCGATCAGAGGAGGTCACACGGTGTTCAAGGTTGCTGCTGTCGAGTTGGACGATGAGGCCAGAGCGGTGTTGGAACGCAGGGCACGGTCCACGACGATGCCGGTGCGGGTGGTCCAGCGGGCGAAGATCATCTTGTTGTGTGCTGAGGGTGTCCCGTTGCGTCAGATCGCCAAACAGGTCGGTCTGGGTCAGCACAGGGTGGGGGCGTGGCGCCGCCGGTTCATCGACGAGGGCCTTGATGGTCTCAAAGACGAGCAACGTTCTGGGCGGCCTCGTCGTCTTGGTCACGACGACCGGATCAAGATCGCAGCGATCGCGACCTCGGAGAAAGACGACGACGATCCGGTGGCCACGTGGTCATATCCGGAAGTGACCTCCAAGTTGAACGCGGAGGGGATCGAGGTGTCGGTGTCGCAGGTGTGGAGGATCCTCACCGGAATGGACATCGATCTCACCAAGGTGCGGGGCTGGTTGAACCGCCGCGACGACCCCGATTTCTGGGATCGGGTCCGTGACGTGTGTGGCCTGTATTTGAACCCGCCCGGCGGGGCGGTGGTCCTCTCCGTTGACGAGAAAACCGCGACCCAGGCGAAATCAGCGAAGTACCCTGATCAGCCTGCCCGGCCCGGTCGACACCGACGTTCTGAGTTCGAGTACAGCCGTCACGGCACCGCGTCGTTGTTCGCCGCCATGGATGTGCATTCCGGGCAGGTCCTCGCGGAGCCGATCGAGGGCAAGAACGACTCAGTCAACTTCTGTGCGTTCCTCGCGGACATCGACCGGGTGGTGGACCCGAACCTGGAAATCCATGTGGTGTTGGACAACGGGTCGTCCCACACCTCGAAACACACGACGAAATGGTTCAAGGATCACCCCCGTTGGGTGGTCCACTTCACCCCACCACACGCGTCGTGGGTGAACCAGGTCGAGTTGTTCTTCTCGATCCTGCAACGCAAGGTCATCCGAGACGGACGGTTCTCCTCGAGAGACGATCTCATCACCAAGCTGTTGGGCTTCATCGCTGACTACGACCAGACAGCCAGACCGTTCAAGTGGACCTACGCCGCCGACCCGCTCAAAACAACATGAACTACATGAACGCTATTTCCGCGCGGCTGCATTAGCTAGCCGAGACGTGCCACGCCGAATTGGGGCACATCGGAAATGAGCGGGGCTTGCCGGCCTCATCGGAGTTGAGCGGGGTTGAGGCTCATGCAGGGAGATGCGAGGTCCACCCGAACTTGACGCTCGCTATGGTCGCCGCCGGCTCTCGCCGTCATCGAGTTTCAAAAGGCGCGCCCCGTCGGCTCACGCATCCGAGCTGATGGCCGTCGGGGGAGCGGGCCACTTATGGGCCACAAACTCCGCCGTATTACGCGGTAGGAGGTGGTATCTGCTGACTCGGACGCCCCAACAACCGCTTGGTACCAGTCCCTACCAGTTCCTGCTATCTATATGAACTGACTCGTAATGAGCAGGTCAGGAGTTCGATTCTCCTCTCGGGCTCCAAACACCGTTGATATTGAAAGGGTTTTGAGACTTCTAGTTGCTGCTGCAAAATCCTTGCGGGCCACATTGAATGTGGCCCGCCCTATTTGGGGTGCTGTTGCGGGGCAACCTGGAGGGTGCGAAGCTTGAGCCATCTCGGCTTGTCGTAGAGCCGCCGGAACGGGGGTGCCGTGGTGGTCGGCTACCACTCTCGTCGCACGGGTGGTTGACATGAACGTTTTGTGGGCCGATACTGGCTGTTGCCAAGGGCACGAGCCTGCGGAAGTGAACCCCGGTGCCATCCTCGGACGAGGTGAGCCGGGGTTTTGCGCGTTCTAGCCCAATTTGGTGACGTCGTCGATCATCGGATCCGCTCGGCGGCGCCAGTCCTCTGCGGCACCGTAGGCCCACGCTGCGGCGTCGGCGATCCACAGCAGCGGCTCCTCCGCAGGTTTCATGTGGTCGTACTCCATTGACCTGACGGTGCGATCGGTGTGCTGCGCTCGAGCGATCTGACGAACGTCGACCTGGTCCTGTGAACGGCCTCGGCCCTCGATGACCAACCGGCGGGCACCTGCTGACGGAAGGTCAGCCAGAAGCGCTTCGAGCGCAGCGGACCGTGCCGGAGTCGGCTTTCCTGCTGCTGAGTAGATGCGAATGCGAACGTTCAAACGGCAGAGTTCTGCAAGCAGCACCTTCCTCCGCTGTTTGCTTTCCTCGGTGAAGTGCAAACGCCGCTGGCCCGACAAGAGCAGACCTCGCATGACGACGCGGGTGTCGCTGAGCTCGGAAACCGGCACGCAGGCAGCAGCGAGCAGGTACCGTCTCCTGAGCGACTCATCGACAAACACGTGCACAGCGATCCCACGATCATGCCCGAAGAGGCCCCCTCGATCGTGGACGTGACTCCGACTATCAAACGACGCCAGAAATGATCATCGGACGGTCGATCCGATTCGGGGCCTAGCCGGCTACGGCCACAATCGAGGGCGAGCAAGCCCATCGGTTCGGCTGGGCTGTACTCCTCGAGCACTTGAGGTGGGGATGAGCGGGCCACTTATGGGCCACAAACTCCGGCGTAGGGACTGCTGCATGATCTGGTGACACGTTGTGTTTGGGATTGGCCGTCGGCGTGGTGAGACGCCGGGTTTCGGCGGGTTGAACGGCTCGGCAGGGTGCGTTGGCGGGTAGCCTGACGGTTATGGAGCTGACGTCGGTGATCGAGACTCGTGCCGGGGTGCGAAGCGGCAAGCCGTGTTTTGTTGGGACGCGGATAGCGGTTTATGACGTCTTGGACTATCTGGCATCGGGCATGACGGTCGAGGAGATCGTCGCAGATTTTCCCGAGTTGACCGCAGCGCACGTTCGAGCTGCGATCGAGTTCGCGGCGTTGCGTGAGCGGCGGCTCGCCACCCCGGCGTGAGGCTGCTGCTCGACCAGAACCTGTCCCGGCACCTTGTCCGGCAGCTGACTGTCGAGTTCCCTGGTAGCGAGCACGTCACCGGCGTTGATCTCGACACGGCGACCGATGTCGAGATCTGGGAGTACGCGGCGGACCAAGGGTTGGTCATCGTGTCGAAGGACTCTGATTTTCGGCAGCTCGCGTTTCTGAACGGGCCGCCCCCGAAGTTCGTTTGGTTGCGTCTCGGCAACGTGTCCACGCTCACCATGCTCGAGACGCTGCGCAGTCATCGGAATGCGATTGCTGCCTTCTCAGCCTCTGCCGATGAGGCTCTCCTCGTTATTCCATCCACGTGACAGTCCAATCTCGGTCCGTGCGAACCCCAGATGAGTCGGGCAGAGCGCAGCCCGGCCACGGCTCGTGCGTAGGGTCAGCCACGCCGATGACCTCCATGGCCTTCCAGGTCGAGTTGCTCGGCGGCGGAGCGGGCCACTCATGGGCCACAAACTCCGGCGTATAGCGCGGTAGGAGGTGGTATCTGCTGATCCAAGTACACCAAAAAAGTTGAGTGCCGGGAAGTGGTGTAACAGGGGGCCGGGGATGGTGAGGGTCCACCGGTGATGGCGGTCATCGCGCCAGTCTCAAGTTGAAGCACAACCAACGACTTGAGGAGACACGATGACCACCACCCCAACCACTATCGACGCGGCCGGCTGGCTGCGCAACCATCTGGAGTCCGACGACGCCGGCGGTGACCTGCTGGCAGCGCTGGTGAAGGACTTCGCTGAGGCGCTGAGGCGCTGATGTCCGCTGAGGCGTCGGCCAGCAAAGAAGTCCTCTGCGTCGTCTGGCGGATCAATGCGGAAGGTCGAGCCGTCAATTTCCAGTGTTTCAGCGTCAACGAGGACCACATCCTGGACTCGGCTGCTCAGTAGCTCTCGCCAAGTGAGCCTGCGGGGGAGCTGAACAGACACCGCATCGTCCGTGAGCCAGAGTTTCACTGCGACGCCGTTGTCGACCTGGATTGCTGAGGCCGCTGCTTTGCGAATCGTTTCCACGGCCTCAGTATCGTCCACGTCTAACAGAGCAGTTACCCAGTGACCTCGGTCCCGACCGGCGCAACCTCCTCAATGCGCACCAAGGCAGTAACGGATAGCGCGCCGATCGCACTGATGGAGTCCTCCGCTGTGGATGTTGCAGCCAACCTGCTCACCCACGTCGACTTCAGCCATACTCAGGATGCGAGCTGTAGCGATCGACGCTGCGTTCTTTGAGCACACCTCGATGAAGACGTGGGAACCCGGGACCTCGGCCGTAATCCACTCCGAAACCTTGCTTGTGAGTTGAGCGGCCAACCGATGTCCCCGATGGCCGGGGGCGACGGCGTAGTCGACCATGAGGCCATAGTGATCGCCGGAACATGGGTAGACCTTTAGTACGCGGCCAACGCAACGAACGCGCCATAGCCGATCACCTCAAGTCGGAACTCGCGTTGGTCAATCTGCGGTCTCCGCGAAGGATGTCGCTGTCGGACGGGTTGGTACCGTCGACAGATGACCGACGACGCCGCCCCTGACCACGCTGCGGACCGACCCGGATCGAGGCAGGGGGCCTCGCTGACGAAACTGGCGCCTTCGTGCGCGACACCGCCTACATCGAGGACCGGGTCACCGCCGATGGGGGGGACGGTTGGCCGGTGGAGCCCGGCCGGTACCGGCTGGTCGTGGCCAGGGCCTGCCCCTGGGCCAACCGCGCCATCATCGTGCGGCGCCTGCTCGGTCTCGAACCGGTTCTGTCCATGGCCATCGCCGGACCGACCCACGATGAACGCAGTTGGCGATTCGACCTGGATCCAGGTGGTGTCGACCCGGTGCTGGGAATCCCCCGGCTCGAGGACGCTTTCGAGGCTCGCTTCCCCGGCTACCCGAAGGGCATCACCGTGCCCGCCATCGTCGACGTTCCCAGCGGCCAGGTGGTAACCAACGACTACCCGCAGATGACCCTCGACCTTTCGACGGAGTGGACCGAGCACCATCGCCCCGGAGCCCCCGACCTCTATCCGGAGGCCCAGCGCGCCGAGATCGACGAGGTCGCCGATCTGGTCTACCGCGATGTCAACAACGGGGTCGCCGTTGGCGAAGCTGACCCACACGGTCTGTGCCGATGGCTAGTCGTTGTCGGGAACCTTGTAGACGCACTTCCCCCCAGCGAGTCGTGGCCAACGCACGGTCGAGGCCCTCCGGGGTGTGGTCATCGGTGACCGCAGCGACGGGCCAGCGCCACCAGCCGATTTTCTGCTTTGCAGCTGCGGGTACCGGACTGGAGGCCATCAGCTACGGGAGCATCACGCGGGCCCCCTTTGGCGACAGGACCTAGCCCGATGGGGCGTTCTGGCATCACCAGGTCTGACAACACCGGCGTCGGATCCCGGTAGGTGGCCACCGCGGTGAGGCGACCCTCGGCGGCCTCGGCCGCTTCGACGATGCGCCCGGGGTCGGGCTCAGCGAAGCCCGCATGTGCGACGGCCAGGGGTCGGGCTCAGGCGGGCGACCGTGACCGTCAAGCGTCGGGTGCGGTTCGACCATCATCGGCTGCACGGCCGAGCGCTCCACCGAGCAGCTCCGACCACTGGGCGATAATGGGTGAGCGGCGTCGCCGGTCGTCCCCCAGCAGGTTTGCCAGCCCGAGGCCGCGTGCCATGTCGATCGTCGCTTGGATCAGTGGGCGCACCCCCGGGTTCTGATCGTCGACGCCGAGCAGTTGCACCGTCGCCCCGTACACCTGTCGGCCGACGCGGGTCTCCAAGGTGACGACCCGCCTGCGCAGCTGGGGCTCGGCAGCGGACGCCACCCACAGCGCAAGCGCCGCCTGAAACAGCTCTCCGGTGTGCATCTCCACGACCATCTCGACCACGCGCTGGGTCGAGATGGTCTCGTTGCCCTGGGCCTCGATGTAGCGGCGGATCTCCAGGGCCCGGGCCTCGGTCATGTGTTCGACCGCAGCGACGAACAGATCCTCGCGGGTGGGAAAATGGTGCTGCGCCGCGCCGCGGGACACCCCGGCCCGTTCCGCAACAACCGTGACGGTGCTTCCAGACCAGCCCACCTCTGCGAGGCAGCCGACGGCCGCCTCCAGCAACGCAAGGCGGGTCGCCCGACTTCGATCCTGCTGGGGGCCCTTTGCCGGTGGTTCGGTGGTGGTCACTCTGCCCAGCGCGGCGGTCGGCGTTCCATGAACGACGCGATGCCCTCTTGTGCATCATCGGACGAGAAAAGCGTTGCTGACATCTCGATCAGGCGCTCGGCATCGGAGTCGAACGTCGCGAGCATCGCGTGGGTGGTGAGCTGTTTCGAGGCGGCCAAGCCCTGGGGCGAGCACCTTCGGAACGAGGCTGCAAGCTCGCCCACCACCTCATCGGGGTTCTCCGCGGTGATCGTGACCAGCCCGATTCGTTCTGCCTCGGTCGCATCGAAGCGGTCGCCGGTGAGGTAGTAGCGCGACGCCGCACGGTCGGTCAGGCGCGGCAACACCGTGAGCGAGATGACCGCCGGGGACAGCCCCAGGCGGGCCTCGGTCAGCGCAAAGCTTGAGGTGAGCCCGGCGACGGTGATGTCGCACGCGGCAAACAGTCCCAGCCCGCCCGCCCGCACGTTGCCGTCCACCTTCGCCACCACCGGTTTGTCCAGCTCGATGATCTGGCGCAACAGCGCAACCAGACGTGCCACGCCCTTAGCCGGGCCGCCCTCGCGGGCTCCTTCGGCCAGGTCGGCGCCTGCGCAGAAGGTGTTGCCGGTGTGGGTGAGCACCACGGCGCGCACCGCATCGTCGGCCTCGACGTCGCAGAGGTGGGCGGCGAGTTCACCGACCAACCGCGAGCTCAGCGCGTTGCGGTTCTCCGGCGAATCCAACGTGAGCGTTGCGATCCTGTCGTCATCGGAGCGGAGGACGACCGGCGAGTCTGCGGTGGGTGGGGTGGTGGGTGATGCGGTGGTCATCAGTACGACTTCGGCAGGTCGAGGCTGTGCTGTGCGATGAAGTTGAGGATCATCTCACGGCTCACCGGGGCGATACGCGACAGCTTGGAGGCTGCGATGAGCGCTCCGAGGCCGTACTCGCTGGCCAGGCCGTTGCCCCCCAGGGTTTGCACCGCCTGGTCGACGGCGCGTGTTCCGGCCTCACCGGCGGCGTACTTGGCCATGTTGGCCGCCTCGCCTGCACCCATGTGGTCGCCCTGGTCGTACAGGGTGGCCGCCTTCTGCATCATGAGCTTTGCCAGTTGGACCTCGATGTGGGCCTGGGCGAGCGGGTGCGCAACACCCTGATGCGACCCGATCGGTTTGTCCCTCCACACGACGCGTTCCTTCGCGTAGTTGACAGCGATGTTGAGCGCGTAACGCGCCATGCCGATCGCAAACGACGATGCCATGATGCGCTCGGGGTTGAGCCCGGCAAACAGCTGGTCGATCGCAGCGTCCTCGGAGCCGACGAGCGCGTCCGATGGCAGACGGACGTCGTCGATGAACACGGTGAACTGGTGATCGGCGCTGATCATGTCCATCTCGATCTTGGTGTACTCCAGCCCGGTGCTGTCGGTGGGGACGACAAAGAGCACCGGCTTCAGCGCGCCGGTGGCGGAGTCTTCGGTGCGCGCCACGACCAACACGTTCTGGGCGACGTCGACGCCGGAGATGTAGGTCTTCGCCCCGCTGAGAACCCAGTCGTCGCCGTCGCGCCGTGCGGTGGTGGTGATGCGATGCGAGTTCGATCCGGCGTCGGACTCGGTGATGGCGAAGGCCATGATCTCGGATCCGTCCGCCAGGCCCGGAAGCCAACGGTCCTTCTGGGAATCGGTCCCGTATTTCGCAATGACCGTGCCGCAGATCGCCGGCGAGACCACCATCATCAGCAGGCCGCAACCTGCGGTACCCAGTTCCTCCTCGACGATCGCCAGCTCGTACATGCCGCCGCCACCGCCGCCGTACTCGGTGGGCAGGTTGACCCCCAGGTACCCGAGCTTGCCCGCCTCGGCGTACAGCTCGGCCATGTCGCCACCGGAGCGGGCCTTGCCGACCATGTACTCGTAGCCGTAGGCGGCGCCCAACTGGGCCACCGCCTCGCGAAGCGCGAGTTGCTCGGGGGTTTCGGTAAAGCTCACGTGTCCTCCTCGGTGACGACGGCGAGCACGGCGCCCACCTCAACCTGTTGTCCTTCGGTGACGTGCAGTTCGGCGACCGTGCCGGTGACCGGCGCAGTGACCTGGTGTTGCATCTTCATTGCCTCCAGCCACAACAGCGGCTGTCCGGCGCCGACCTGGTCGCCCTCGGCGACGGCGATCCGCACGATCGAGCCGGGCATGGGCGCCAGCAGCGACCCGGGCGCCGTGTGGTCCTCTGCGCTCGGAAACCGGCTGAGCAGTTCCAACGCCACCGGACCGAGCGGCGAGTCGATGGACACGAGGCGATCGTAGGTAGCGACCTCAAAGCGGCGTTGCACGCCGTTCGTGCGGAGCACCACCCGATCCGGCTCCATCGAAACCAGGTGCACATCGTCGTGACCGACGGCCAGCAGACCGTCGCGGGAGATCCGGTAGGACACCTCGATCGTGTCGGTCTCTCCGGCGTCCGGCCCGCCCACTCGACGGAACGACTTCTGCTGGGGTTGCGACACGATGTTGCGCCAGCCGCTCGGCAACCCACCAAGCACCGTCGCGTCGCGCCTGTTTCGCGCAGCCAGCGCGAGGGCGGCGGCGAGCGCAGCGACCGAGGTCGCCCCCTCGTCGGCGAGCGGCTCGCTGAGCACCTCCAGACCGTGACGGTCGAGAAACGCCGTGTCGGTGTCGCCGGCCTGGAAGGACGGGTGTTCGAGGATGCGAACGAGCAACGCCCGGTTGGTGCCGACGCCGTGAATCCTGGAGTTGCGCAGCGCTGTGGCCAAGCGGCGCGTCGCCTCGGCTCGGGTGGGCGCCCAGGCGATCAGCTTGGCCAGCATCGGGTCGTAGTGGGTACCGACGACGGAGCCGTCGGCCACCCCGCTGTCGAGCCGAATCCCCGAACCGGCACCGGCCTCGAAGCCGTGCGGCAGGTCGAACTCGGAGGCGACGCCCGGCACGGAGAAGCGATGCAGCGTGCCGCTCTGGGGCTGCCAGCTGTTCGCCGGGTCCTCTGCGTACAGGCGCACCTCGATGGCGTGCCCGCCGGTGGGCGGGGGATGCTCGTCGAGGGTGCCCCCTTCGGCCACGTGAAGTTGAAGTGCGACGAGGTCGGTTCCCGTGGTCGCCTCGGTGACCGGGTGCTCCACCTGGAGCCGGGTGTTCATCTCCAGGAAGTAGAACGCTCCCGACTCGTCAGCGAGGAACTCGACGGTGCCGGCGCCGACGTAACCGATCGCAGCGGTGGCGGCGCTCGACGCCTCGAAGAGCCGGTCGCGCATGCCATCGACGCGCTCCACCAGCGGTGACGGCGCTTCCTCCACGATCTTCTGGTGGCGCCGTTGGATCGAGCACTCCCGTTCGCCGACCGCCCAGATCGTTCCGTCTTGGTCGGCCATCACCTGCACCTCGATGTGGCGCCCGGTCTCGAGGTAGGGCTCGCAGAAGACCGTCGGGTCGCCGAACGCAGACGCGGCTTCGGCGGAGGCGAGCTCGAGCTCGTCGGAGAGCGACGCCAAGTCGGTCACGATCCTCATCCCGCGTCCGCCGCCCCCCGACGACGCCTTGATGAGCACGGGAAGGTGCGCTTCGGTGATCGCGTCGGGATCGATCCGGTCGAGCACAGGAACTCCGGCGTCCGCCATCAGCGCCTTCGACTCGATCTTGGATCCCATCGTGTCGATCGACTCGGGCGGCGGCCCGATCCAGGTGAGGCCGGCGTCGATCACCTGGCGGGCAAACGATGCGTTCTCGCTGAGGAAGCCGTAGCCCGGATGCACGGCGTCGGCGCCGCAGCGCCGTGCGGCCTCGATGATCAGCTCCGCCCGCAGGTACGTGTCGGTTGCGCTGTCACCGGGCAGCCTCACCGCAGCGTCCGCCTCGGCGACGAAGGGCTCGTTGGCATCGGCATCGGAGAACACCGCAACGGTGGAGATGCCCAGGTCTCGGCAGGTGCGGAACACCCGACGGGCGATCTCGCCGCGGTTGGCGACCAGCACTGAGGTGATCATCGTTGGGCCCTCGAATCGTCGGGGTTGTTGGGTGCCGTGTTGCGGGCGTGCCGTGGCGTGGGGTGCGAGGTGAAACGTTCTGACGAGGTCACCGGATCACATCCTGAACGTGCCGAAGCCGTCGGCGCCTTTGACGGGCGCCGAGTGAATGGCCGAGAGCGCCAACCCCAGCACGGTTCGGGTGTCTCGCGGGTCGATGATCCCGTCGTCGAGCAGCCGGCCGGACAGAAACTTGGCCGTCGATTCGGCCTCGATCTGCGCCTCGATCATCTCCTTCATGGCGGCGTCGGCGTCCTCGTCGTAGGGGTTGCCTCGGGACTCGGCCGACTGCCGGGCGACGATCGAGATCACCCCGGCGAGCTGTTGGGGGCCCATCACCGCCGACTTTGCGTTTGGCCAGCTGAACAGGAAGCGGGGCTCGAAGGCCCGCCCGCACATGCCGTAGTTGCCGGCGCCGTAGGACGAGGCCATCACCAGGGTGATGTGGGGCACCTTCGAGTTGGCGACGGCGTTCACCATCATGGCGCCGTGCTTGATGATGCCGCCCCGCTCGTACTCCTCGCCGACCATGTATCCGGTGGTGTTCTGAAGGAAGATCAGTGGCGTGTTGATCTGGTTGGCCAGCTGGATGAACTGGGCGGCCTTCTGTGCCTCCTCGCTGAAGAGCACCCCTCGTGCGTTGGCCAGAATGCCGATGGGATAGCCATGGAGTTGCGCCCATCCGGTGACCAGCGACGAACCGTAGAGCGGCTTGAACTCGTCGAAGTCCGACCCGTCGACGACGCGGGCGATCACCTCTCGGGGGTCGAACGGCATCTTGGGGTCGGTCGGCACCAGGCCGAGCAGTTCATCCTCGTCGTAGCGTGGTGGGGAGACAGCCTGGCGTGGGGCCGGACCGTGCTTGTCCCAGTTCAGGCGAGCGACGATGCGTCGGCCGAGCCGGATGGCGTCGTGTTCGTCGACGGCGAAGTAGTCGGCGAGGCCCGAGGTGCGGGCGTGCATGTCGGCGCCCCCGAGCGACTCGTCGTTTGAGTCCTCCCCGGTTGCCATCTTCACCAGCGGCGGGCCGGCCAGGAACACCTTGGAGCGCTCCTTGATCATCACGACGTAGTCCGACATGCCCGGGACGTACGCCCCGCCGGCCGTGGAGTTGCCGAACACCAGGGAGACGACCGGGATGCCCGCCGCCGAGAGCCGGGTGAGGTCGCGGAACATGGCCCCGCCGGGGATGAAGATCTCCTTCTGGGTCGGAAGGTCCGCGCCGCCGGACTCGGTCAGGTTGATCATCGGCAACCGGTTGGTCAGCGCGATCTCGTTGGCCCGCAGCACCTTCTTGAGCGTCCACGGGTTGCTCGCCCCGCCCCGCACTGTGGGATCGCTGGCGCTGATCATGCACTCGACGCCCGAGACGACGCCGATGCCCGTCACCACGCTGGCCCCGACGGCGAAGTCGCTGCCCCATGCGGCGAGCCCCGAAAGTTCCATGAACGGCGAGTCCTCGTCCAACAACAGCTCGATGCGTTCGCGAACCGGCAACTTGCCGCGGTTCCGGTGGCGCTCGGTGTATTTGGCGCCGCCCCCGCCGACCGCGGTGGCGTGCTCGGCGTCGAGGTCGGCCACCTGATCGAGGAGGGTTTGCCGGTTGGTGGCGAACTCCTCGCTGGTGGTGTCGAGCGTGGAGGTGAGCGTGGTCACGAGGTGTACCCCAGGAGCTTGCCGGCCAGGCCGGTCATGATTTCGGATGTGCCGCCGCCGATGCCGAGGATCCGCATGTCGCGGTACTGGCGTTCCACCTCGGATTCGCTCATGTATCCCATTCCCCCATGAAGTTGGACCGCCTGATCGACCACCCACTCGCCCGCCTCGACGGCGGTGTTCTTGGCGAAGCACACCTCGGCGATCAGGTCGGCTTCCCCCCGGGCATGCCGGGCGGCCACGTCACGGGTATACACCCTGGCCACATCGATGCGTCGGGCCATGTTGGTCAGGGTGTGTTGCACGGTCTGACGCGAGATCAGTGGTCGGCCGAACGTCTCCCGGGCTCGGCACCACTCGACGGTGATGTCGAGTGCCCGCTGCGCCGCCGCATAGGCCTGCACCGCCAGGGAGATCCGTTCGTCGACGAAGTTGTCGGCGATCTGGCCGAACCCGCCGCCCTCCTGCCCGATCAGGTTGGCGACCGGCACCCGGCACTCCACATACGACAGCTCGGCGGTGTCCGAGCATCGCCACCCCATCTTGTCGAGCTGGCGGGTCACCTCGAACCCCTCGGTGTCGGTGTCGACGACGACGAGCGAGATCCCGTGAGCCCCGTCGCCGCCCGTGCGCACCGCAGTGGTGATGTAGTCCGCCCGGACACCGGAGGTGATGAACGTTTTCGCCCCGTTGAGGACGAAGTGATCGCCGTCGCGAACCGCCGAGGTTCGGATGCCGGCAACGTCGGAGCCGGTGCCGGGTTCGGTGATCGCCAGCGACCCGATTGCCGTCCCGGCCAGCGTCGGGCGAACCCAACGGTCCACCTGGTACGGGTCCCCGGCCTTGGCGATGTGGGGCGCCGAGATGCCGGCGGTGAAGAGCGAAGCGATCAGGCCCCCGGACACGCCGGCGTAGTGCATCTCCTCCACCATCGTCACCACGTCGACGATGTCCCCACCGCCGCCGCCAACCCGGTCGGGGAAGCCGAGGCCGATCAGGCCGAGATCCCCGGCGAGGCGGTGCAGCGAGCGAGGTAGCTCCCCGTCTCGTTCCCAGTCGCCGAGGTGATCGAGGATCTCACGTTCGACAAAGCGGCGAACCGTCCGTCGCAGCTCGTGGCGCTCAGGGGTGTCAAACGGGTTGGCGCCGTTGGGGTCGGGTGTGCTCACAGCAGTACCTCTGGGATCGAAACGTGACGTGAACGAAGCCATTCGCCTAGGGCTTTGGCCTGGGGGTCGAACCTTGCGTTCGAGGAGACGCCCTCGCCGAGGATGTCGTCGACCACAAAGTTCACCGCCCGCAGGTTGGCAAAGACGTGGCGGGTGACGTTCAGGCCGGCCGTTTCCGGGAGCAGTTCCTTCAGCCGGTCGACCGTCAGCGTCGTGACGAGCCAGGCCCACTCGGTATCGGTGCGCACCCAGACGCCGATGTTGGCCGAACCGCCCTTGTCCCCGCTGCGGGCGAGGGCGATCGTGCCCAGGGGAAGCTCCCGCGACGGCGCGTCGGGCTGCAGCGCTTCGTCGAGTTTGGGTGCGACGAAGGTGTGCTCGACGGGCTGAAGGTCGGCCACGGTCGTTGGCGCCGCAACTGCGTGGCGGATGCCGTCTGCGGTGACTGCGACGTGGTCGACATCGTTCGCATCGAGGTACGCCGCAGTGAACACGCCATAGGGCGACCCGTTCGACGGGGGCGCCGTCACGTTGAACCCGGGATAGCTGGCGAGCGCCAACTCGATGGCCGCTCCGGAGAAGGCTCGGCCGACAACGTCGGGGTCGTCGCTGCGAACCACACACTGCAGCAGCGCGCTGGCCTCCTGCTCGGTCGCCGCGTTCGGGTGATCGGTGCGGGCGAGGGTCCATTTCATGTCAGCGTCGACCGCATCGGCTATCTGGGCTTTCACGAGCGCTGCCTTGGCCTCGATGTCGAGGCCGGTTAATACGAAGACCACCTCGTTGCGGTGTCCACCCAGGGTATTGAGCCCCACCTTGAGCGTGGACGGGGGCGGTTCGCCGACTGCGCCGCTGAGCCGCACCCGGTCCGGTCCGTCGTCACCGAGCTGGATCGTGTCGAACCGTGTCGTCACATCGGGCCCCGCATAGCGGGCACCGCCGATCTCGTAGAGCAGCTGCGCAGTGACCGTGTCGCGGGTGACTGCACCACCGGTGCCGTCGTGCTTGGTGATCACGCTGGAGCCGTCCTCGAAGACCTCGGCGATCGGGAATCCCGGATGCAACAGATCGGCGATCTCGGTGAACCGCGCGAAGTTGCCCCCGGTCGCCTGGGTACCGCATTCGATGACGTGTCCGGCCGCAACCGCGCCGGCCAAGGGGTCGAGGTCATCGATCGACCAACCGAAGTGGGCCACCGCCGGGCCCACCACCAGCGACGCGTCGGTGACGCGGCCGGTAACGACCACGTCGGCCCCGTGGTTGAGCGCCGCTGCGATCCCAAAGGCACCCAGGTAGGCGTTGGCGGCAAGCGGAGAGCCGTACCCAAGCTCGTCCGCACGGGGCAACAGATCGTCGCCCTCCACGTGAGCGATGTGGGCCGACACGCCGATGATGCCGGAGAGCTCGCGCAGCCGGTCGGCCAGTCCTGCCGGGTTGAGGCCGCCGGCGTTGACGACGATCTTCACGCCGGCGTCCATCGCCAGGCCCAGGCAGTCCTCCATCTGCCGCACGAACGTGCCTGCGTACCCGCGGCTGGGATCCTTCAGTCGGCCCATCGCAAGGATCAACATGGTGAGCTCGGCCAGGTAGTCGCCGGTCAGCACGTCGATGTGCCCGCCGGTCACCATCTCACGGACCGCGTCGAACCGGTCGCCGTAGAAGCCCGATGCGTTGGCGATCCTCAGTGGCCCCGTGCTCATCAGTCGTTCCCCTCGCACCCCACCGGTCAGCCGTCGTGGCTCCCAGCAGCCTCGCGCGGAGTCCAAAAACAAACAAGCAGCATTGCTTTATTTGCCGAAGACGGGCCTGGAGGTCCTCGGTCGACGGCCGTGCAGACCTTCGAGCCGTCGATTTCGAGAACGGGAAGGGCGCTACGTGGCGACCGAACCGAGGTCGGCGAACCCGCTGGGGTCGTGGCGACCGATGGAGCCGTGCTCCAACATGCCCCATCCCACGGCGCCGTCGCAGGTGGCGCGTGCGACGTGGTCGGTCACCCCGAACGGAATCCGGTCTGCGACCGAGGGTTCGGAGAGGTCGTAGGTGAGACGTTCGGAGAAGCTCGGACCGTTCCACTGGCCGTGGACCCAGTCGGCATCGCCGCCGTAGCCGCCACCGACGTGGATGTGTGCGCCGAGCAGCGTGTCGACCTCAAGGGTGAGCGGACCGTCTGCGGTCGTCAGCTCGATCACCGCGTGCTCGGGGTGCCTGGTGCCGGGCGTGTAGGTGATGTCGACCCGCGGCCAGCCCAACTGTTCGATTCGGCCGTCGGCCCAGATTCTGGTGGCGTCGTTGAGGATGCGAAAGCCGTCGGGCTGCTCCTGGACGATCACGACGATCGCAAAGTCGTCGAACCGCAACGGCACATAGAGCCAATGGAGGCTTGGATCCTGATCGGCCGGTTTGCCGGCGGGTTCGGCCTCGCCAACCGGGCGGATGCCCCACGACCGGTCGCGGGTGCCGACCCAGGTGGCGGGGTCGACTGCGTACTCGTCGCCGTCGATGGCGAGCGTTCCCTGCCACGTCCCCACCTGGGCGAAGCGGCAGGCGTCAAGGATGGCCTTGCGGCCAATGCGCATGACGTGGGCCGGCTCGTCGACCGGTACGAACGAGCCCTCCCACGTCAGGTCGAACGAGAGGCCCAGCGACGGGTCGTCGCAGATCAGCCTCAGGCTGCGCAGCGGTTCGATGACCTCGATGCGGTAGGCGCCGACGCGTTGGTCGAGGCGGTCATCGCCGAGGGCGTCGGAGAAGTGGACGGCGCTCTGCTGGTCGCCGCGTCGCAGCAAAGCGAACGCGTCGGTGACCCCGAGGTTCGGATACACGCCGAAGCCGGTGATCAGAAACAGCTCGTCGGTGCGATTGTGGGCGTTGAAGTAGCTGCGGTCATAGGCGTTGCGGTCGGTGCTGGCGACGTGCGCCAGCGACAGCGGCACCTGGTGCAGCGGGTATTCGTCAAGTGGGACGGGCATTGCGAGCTCCTCTGGGTGTGTGGTCGAAGGTGGTGCGCGCCTCGGCGACGAGGGCGGTGAGGGCGTCGTCGGTGATGCCGCCCGGGGTGCTGAGGGCCACGCGGTCAACGTCGTCACCGAAGCGGGCAACCAGCCGGGTGGCCACCTGCGCGGGATCGCCGCGGAGCACGACGGCGTCGAGCAGGTCGTCGTCGACCAGGGCGGCCATCTCGTTCCATCGTCCCTCGCGGGACAACGCCCGCAACTCGGGGTGGAGGTGGTCGCGGCCCTCGGTCTCAAGCACCGGGACATAGGCGGGGGTCGAGCCGTAGAAGGCGATCATCCAACGGGCTGCGGTGTCCGCATCGGCCTGGGCGACGGGGTCGGTGGCGCACGCCACGATGGCCTGCCCCACCACGGTGAGGTCGGACCGGGGTCGTCCGGCCGCCTCCAGCCCGGCCTGGATGCGGGGCAGGGTGACGTTGGCCAAATGCCGGTCCGAGGTGAAGGGGTGCACCAGCATTCCGTCGGCCACGGCCGTGGCCAGCCGGGTCATGGCCGGGCCGAGAGCGCCGAGCCAGATCGGCGGCGGGCCCGATGGCAGCGGCCCGGGTTCGAAGGCCGGGGTCATGAGGGTGTGGCGGGTGTGCTCGCCGACGTACCCCAACGGTTCACCGTTCTGCCACGTCCGGCCGATGGCGCGGATGGCCTCGACCCACTCGCGCATTCGGCCCACCGGGCTGGACCACGTCGACCCGTAGCGCCGCTCGACGTGCGCCTTGATCTGGGTGCCGAGGCCGAGCGAGAAGCGGCCATCGCTGAGCTCTGCCAGGTCCCACGCCGTGTAAGCGAGGTGCATGGGCGAGCGAGGAAAGGCGATGGCCACGTTGGTGTAGAGGTGGCAGCCGGTGTCTGCAGCGAGGATCAAGGGCAGGAAGACGTCGTGGGGCCCCTCAAAGGTGAAGATGCCGTCGACACCGGCGGCGGCGAGGGCTTCGGCCCGGCTCGCCACCTCGTTGGGTTTGGCCATGAGCAGGGCATCGATCAGCACCGCCAGATCGTAGATGGCCCTGTTCCGTCGACCGACCCGACGGCCGCCCTCGCTCCCGGCCCTGCCGAGTCGTGAAGCGGCCTGCCAGCGGTCAGGTTGACCGGTCAGGTGGTTGGGGGACGAGTTCTGCCAGGAGGGCCCGGACACGCTGGTCGATCTGGTCGCGGATGGGACGAACCGCGTCGACGCCCTGTCCGGCCGGATCATCGAGTTGCCAGTCGAGGTAGCGGGTGCCCGGGTAGAACGGACACTCGTCGCCGCACCCCATGGTGATCACGACGTCCGACGCATCGACCGCAGCGTCCTCGAGTCGCTTGGGTCGAGCGCCTGCTGCGAGCAGGTCGATCCCCAGCTCGGCCATGACCTCGACTACTGCGGGGTTGATCGATGCGGCCGGAGCGGTGCCGGCGGATCGGACGGTCACGGTGTCTCCGGCATGATGAGCGAGCAGAGCGGCTGCCATCTGCGAGCGGCCGGCGTTGTGGACGCAGACGAAGAGGACTTCGGGTGGGTGATCGGTCATGGAGGACTCCGGTAGGGGTAGAAGGGTTGGGTCAGCCCGAGGGCACCATCCAAGCCGTCTCCGCCCAAGGAGTAGAGGGCTTCCTCAATCGGCGTTGTGGACGGCTTTTGATGTGGAAGTATGCGCCGATGAACCGCACGGTTGCCATGGTGATTTGTCTCAGCCTGGTCGCGACGGGCGCATGCTCGGGGGATGCGGACGCTGAGGACTCCCCGGCCAATCGGCAGGGATCGTTCTCCTTGCTGAGCTACAACGTGGCGGGGCTGCCCGAGGGCCTCTCGCAGAGCAACCCTGAGGCTAACGCTCCCACCATTTCCAAGCTGCTTGGCGACTACGACGTCGTGGTCACCCAGGAGGACTTCGGCTTCTACACCGATGTGTTGCGCGCCGATGCGCCTCAGAGGAACATGTCGACGCCCCACCCCGGGCCCGGAGCGCTCAACCCGATCGAGCGGGGCAGCGCCATCACCGGCGATGGGCTGAACGTGATGTCCAACTTCCGACTCATCCCGCCGGATCTTGATCGGGTGCCTTGGACGAACTGCGGTGAAGCTGCGGCCGACTGCCTGGCGTTGAAAGGTTTTGCCAAGACAACGATGGAGCTCGAATCCGATCCAGAGCAGGCCGTCGGTGGCGAGGGCGCCGAGGGCGAGGCCGGCGGCGGGGGTGATCAAAGCGGTGGCGAGTCCATCGCCGTCGACCTGTATACGTTGCACCTCGAGGCCGGCGGCGAGGACGATGCCTTACGCGCCGAGGACCTCGACCTGCTGGCGAGCTATCTGGAGGAACATTCGACGGACCGGCCGGTGATCATCGGAGGTGACTGGAACCTGCACACCGATGAGGAGCCCGATGCCACGCAGTACGCGGAGTTTCTCGCCGAGACCGGGTTGCGAGACGTCTGCTCCACCGTCGAGTGTGGCGACGATGTCGACGTCATCGACAAGGTGGCGTACCGCTCATCGAACCGGATCACGTTGACGCCTACCTCCCACAGCTTCGAGCGCGATCGCTTTGTTGATCCCGACGGCGAACCGCTGAGCGACCACGACCCATTGAGCGTCGACTTCGACTGGGAGATGCGGCCGGGCGGCTGAGCGCTCCAGGTGGCACGGTGTGCCTCGTCTGGGTGCGATCGGACACCAGCTGGGGACCATCCTCGGAGAGGTTGTCGACCTCCGGTCGCACCGCGATCGGTTCAGGAGGCGGTGACCGGCTCCGCACGGATCACGATGTTGTCGAGGTACTTGCTCTCGCCCGTATTGAAGGCTCCTCCGCAGGTGATCAGCGTGAGGACGTGTTCGACATGTGTTCGGAACAGCTCCGGTATCTGCAGATCGTCCTTATCCACCTGGAACCGATTGGTTGCGATGTAGCGGATGCGCTGATCATCGGCGTCGGTCACGACGATCTCGCTGCCCGTTTCGAGCTTTCGGAGGTCGAAGAACACGCCCCGAACATCGTTGAAGTCGACGTGGGCGGCGATCACCGCCGATCCGAAGAGTTCTCCAGGCTTGGCTCCGGGCCGGTACCAGCCCGCCCGGGTGGCGCCGGGCAACTCCATCGATCCATTGGGCTTTCGGCCCACAGCGACCACTTGAGCGTCCACTCCGAGAGCCGGAATCTCGAGTCGCACGGGGTCCGCCCCCTCGACGCGAAGTGCGGAGTGAGCGGCAGGCTCGGCGGTGACCTTGGGGACCGGAACGGTCGCTGCGGCCTCCGGTTGGGGCGACTCGGCACCCACCAGGTCCGACCGCGGGGTTTCCGCCGAACTGGCGAACGACCATCCGATGACGACGATCAGAAGCGACAGGGACGTCCCCAGCAGCAGGCGAGCCGGCAGATGCGTCATCGGCGCCCTTTCTGGGTGGCTGTCAGTCGGGTGTTGGTTGAGCGCACGGTACGCGAAAAACCGGTAGGGGAAGGACAGCCCACCCCTACCGGTTCTTGGCGAATTTCAGGTCTTCTAGCGGTTGCGGCCTGAGCGGACCAGGGCGAAGGACGAGACGCCGACACCGGACAGGGCCAGAGCGACCAGCGCAGCGATCAGGAGGGCGTTCGGGCCACCCTGAGCGGCGAGACCGGAGTTACCGCTCGGAACCGAGGTCGGAGCCTCCGTTGCGGGGGCGGTGATGACCGCGTCGATCACGTGGATGATGCCGTTGGAGGCCTTGATGTCAGCGGTGATGACGGTTGCGCCGCCCACGACGAGCTTGTCCCCGTCGAGCTCAACGCTGACCGGGCCACCGAGCGTGTCGACGGTTCCACCCGCTGCTGCGATGGCAGCCTTGGAATCGACTGCGCCTGAAATCACGTGGAGCTTCAGGATCTTGGTGAGGTCACCGGAGGGATCGGCCAGAAGCGTGTCGAGGGTTCCCGCGGGGAGAGCATCGAATGCAGCGTTCGTGGGAGCAAAGACGGTGAAGGGACCTTCGCCAGAAAGGGTATCGACGAGGTCCGCCTCGGTGACGGCCGTGACGAGAGTGGAAAGGTTCGGGTCCGCCGCGGCGATGTCAACGATGGTTCCCGGGTCGTTCTGAGCGCCAGCGGTAGTGCTGAATCCCAGGGTCATGAGGGCGGCACAGAAGGTGGCCATCAACAGTTTTCTCATGTTCATTCTCCTGATCGGTGGTGAAGGGCCTGTGCCCGAGCGGAAAATATGCGCTTGGGCGCCTTTTCGTGCCAACTCGCGGTGAAGGGGGTTTCGACGCCATCGCCGGTCAGCCATCGGAAACCCATGGCAGGAAGTGCTTGGATGACGTGGCCTCGGGTGTGGCTATGGTCGAGTTCGCAACCGGTTCCCCCCAGCGCACACCAAGTGCATGGAGTGACTCGTCATGAGCAGGTCAGGAGTTCGATTGCCTCGAATCGGATCGACAAGCCGTCGCAACGTCGCCACAGCAGCAGCGGTCGCAACCGTGTTCGCGGTTGTGTCATTCGGATTGACGACGCACCCGGCGGGCGCCGACGAGATCTCGTGTGATGACATGCGGTGGACAGCGGTCTGGGCGGGTCCACCCTCGGACGCGTCGCGCGCCGAGGACGTGACCTCGATGGTCGATCCGTCAGCGAACCGGCTTGGCGAGGTGCGCAACTCGACCGTTCGTGCGATCGCCACGCCCAGCACCGGCGGGTCGGAGACCCGAGTTCACCTTTCGAACCGATTCGGGACTGCGCCCGTCAGGTTCGATCGCGTCACGATCGGAGTGCAGACGACGGGGCCTGCGGTCGCCGCAGGGTCACTGGAAGAGGTGCGGTTCGGCGGCGAGAAGGCGGTCACGGTGGCGGCCGGCGATGACGCCGTTTCCGATTCGGTGGCGTTCTCGTTCGAGTCCGGGCAGTCGATCGCCGTGAGCGTCTTCGTCGCCGGCGATGCCGCAATGCCCACCATCCACTACACCGCGCGCCAGGCGTCCTACCTGACACCTCCGAATGGCGGGGATCAAACGACTGACGTCGAAGGATCAAAGCTCAGCGAAAAGACGACCTCCCGCCCGTTTCTGACCGGCATCGACGTCAGAACGACCGGGGATTTTGGAACCGTGGTGGCGCTCGGCGACTCCATCACCGACGGGTTTCAAGGGCAGGCGCCCGACGGTCGACCCGAAACCGTGGAGGGAATCGATCAGAACGTGCGTTACCCGGACTTTCTCGCCGAGCGGCTTCGGTCGGCCGGCAAACCCTTGGGCGTCATCAACGCTGGAATCAGCGGCAACCGCTTGCTCCGAGACGGCGCCGACGGAGGCAACATCGCCACGAACGGTCCCTCCACAGCCAGCCGAGTCGAGCAGGATGTTCTCGGTCGGGCCGGGGTGACGACAGTGATTCTTCTCGTAGGAATCAACGATCTGGGCAAGACCCCCAACGCCACGGCCGATGAGCTGATCTCCGGCTACGTCGAGATGATCCAGTCACTTCACCAGGCGGGCCTCAACATCGTGCACGGCACCCTGACGCCCGTTGGGGGTTCAACCTCGTACGGCACGCCGGAGATCGAGGCCGAACGGCAGAAGGTGAACGCCTGGATCCGGTCGAACTCCCCGGCAGACGCCATCGTGGACTTCGACGCGGCGCTGCGGGATCCGGTGGATGCCACCCGGCTGGACCCCAGCTTTGATGGCGGCGATCACCTCCACATGAGCCCGGCCGGCAATCGGGCCATGGCCGAGGCGGTCGATCCGGGTGACCTTCGCCCGGCCGCCTGTGCAGCGACCGGCGCGACAGGTCGCACCGGAGAGGAGGAGGGGACCGGCACGGGAAACGCGCCGTGGATCGCGGTGCTTGTCGCCGTCCTCCTCATCGCAGTGCTCGGCGCAGCGTTCATCGTCCACCGCCATGTCGCCCGAGAGCGGACCGGACCGTGAGCGGGCGGGTGCGCTGATAGGTCGGGTTGGCCCTGACGGTCGGATCGCCTGACCCAACGACGATCTGGGGCGGCGAAGCTGGCAGCCAGGCCTGGACCCATTAGGTTTGGCCGCACTTATTCCCCCCATCTGACAAGGGACCGCACTCCGCATGGCGCTGCACACTGATATTCCCACCGGAAAAGAGCTCGAGAAGCTGTTGACGGCCACCGCCGACCACTGTGTCTCGATCTACCTTCCGACCCACCGGATCACCCAGGAGACCGACCGTGATCGACTGGTGTTGCGTGACCTGACCCGTCAGGCGGTCGAGCAGCTCGAGGCGGCCGGCGCCGATGCCGACGCTGTGGCCGACATCGAGGCCGACCTGGCCCACCTGGCCGAGGACGACGACGAGTTCTGGGTCAACCAGGCCGACAGCCTGGCCATCTTCGCCAGCCCGGGTCGTTTCGAGACCCACCGCCTGCCCAACCACCTCACCGCAATGGTCGAGGTGTCGGACCGCTTCCACATCACCCCGCTGCTGCGTGCGGTCACCTTCCCCCACGCGGCCTGGATCCTGGCGCTGTCCCAGGGTTCGGTCCGGCTGTTGGAGGCGGGCCCCTCAGGGAACCCCGAGGAGGTCCGGGTCGAGGACATGCCCAAGGACGCCATGCAGTCGTCGGGCAACAAGGTCGTCCGTGCCCGCGAGGCCGCCTACGCCCGCAAGGTGGACTCTGCGTTGCGCACGGTGCTGACCGGCTCGGACCTGCCGTTGATCCTGGCGGCGTCCCAGCCGATGGCCGCGCTGTACCGGTCGGTCAACACCTACCCCCACCTGGTCGAAGAGCGCGAGCACGGCAACCCCGAGACGAGCACCGACGCCGAGCTGGCGGACGCCGCACGGGCGATCCTCGACGACGTCTACGCCGATCAGGTCGCCGAGTTGGCGGACCGCTTTGGTGACCTCAGCGGGCAGGGGCGCACTGCGACCGACGTGTCCGACCTGGCCCGCCTCTCCACCTACGGCGCGGTCGACACGCTGCTCGTCGACATCGATGCCAGCGTCCCCGGCTCGATCGGCGACGACGGCGCGGTCACGCTGGCCGATGCCGACGATGCGGTGAACTACGGGGTGACCGACGAGATCGCGCGACGCGTCCTGCTCGCCGGCGGCACGGTGCTGGCGGTTCGCGCCGAGGACATTCCCGAGGGCGGCCCGGTGGCCGGCCTGTTGCGCTTCGTCGTCTGAGCGGGCGTAGCGAGCCAGCCCTATGCACCCTGGTGATGCTGTTCCCGACGGCGCCGTCAGGCGATGTGACCGTGATTCAGCGACGCGGCGATGAATCCCGCGTCACCTGGGCTGGTGTCGCCGCCGTAAGGTAGTGGTCGACTAGATAGACCCAGGAGGTCTCGCATGGATGACACAACGGCGTGTCGTTGGTGCCAGGGCCTGTCCGCAGGGACGGCGAGCAAGTGCTCCCGTTGCGGAACATGGCTCCGGCGTCACAGCTATCACCGCACCGCCCCCCGGCGCCGCGAAGGTCAACTGGTCTAGAGGAACTCAAGCGCTGAGCACCGACCCGGCCGTCTGGGAATCCCCAGGCGAACGGGTCGGTGTGTCGCGCCCGACAAGTTAGGGTCTGGCATCGCCGATCAAGCCACCTTTGCCGACGACGCCATGGAGTACGCGGACAGCCTGTACTCGGCGGCCATGCGGATGACCCGCAACCCTGCCGACGCCGAGGATCTGCTGCAGGAGACGCTCCTGAAGGGCTATCGGGCCTACGGCCGTTTCGAGGCCGGCACCAACCTGCGCGCATGGCTCTTCCGCATTCTGACCAACACGTTCATCAACTCCTACCGGTCCAAGCAGCGTCGACCCGACGAGTCCGACCTGGCCGACGTGGAAGACCTGTTCCTGTATCGCCGTCTCGGTGGACTGGAGATGGCTCGGCGGGGGCGTTCAGCCGAGGACGAGCTGATGGACCTGTTCACCGAGGGTGAGGTGACCGACGCGTTGGAGGCGCTGCCGGACCATTTTCGGGTGCCGGTGTTGCTCGCCGACGTCGAGGGTTTCTCCTACAAGGAGATCGCCGAGATCCTCGACATTCCCATCGGCACGGTGATGAGTCGGCTGCACCGTGGAAGAAAGGCGTTGCAGAAGTCGTTACACACGTTTGGAGTCGAGCGCGGCTTGGCCGACCCCGACCCCGACGACACCAAGGCATCCGCCCCGACGACCGCACCGAGTGCACCATGACCAGCCCCAACGCTGAACCGTTCGACGCACAAGCATCCGGCGCCGAAGAGGTAACCGTCGAGTCCCAACCTGTCGCTCATCGGCACGGGGGATCGGACAACCCCTGCCAGAGCGCGCTCGACGGCCTGTACCAATACGTCGACGGCGAGATGTCCGAGGAGGGCCGCCTTCAGCTGGAGATGCACCTGCGCGACTGTGTCGGGTGTGAGAACGTCTTCGGTTTCGAGTTTCAGGTGAAGCGTCTGATCGCCACGCGCGGTCGAACCCGCTGTCCGGACGAGGTACGGGCCCGCCTGGTGACGGTGATCCAGACCTACGCCATCGAGACCCAACCCGACGCGTGAGCACTTCGGGACGTGGCACAGTTCGTCCCTCGCCCGGTTGGTCGGGGCGCCCCCGAGTGTTGCGGCAGTGCCAGGCCGATCTAGGATGGGACCATGCTCGCCTTGGAACACATCTGGCACTACTGGGTGGCCATCACTTTGGCGCTGTCGGCCATCTTGCTCGCCGTGAGCATCGTGGTTGGGTACATGCGTTCGGTGGTCAAGCCCCGCTACCCCGGCCCGCGGGACTGACCCGGCGCCGTCGGGGATGTCCTACGGTGGTCCCCACATGACCGAGGCAGTCGACTGGACGCTGGCTACGAAGCTGGCGAAACGCGTGGCGGGCAACGATCCCCTCGAAGATTCCTATCGGTCGGGCACGTTGGCGGCCGATGTCGCCGAGTTCACGCCCCTGGCCCAGCAGCTCGTCGAAGCGGAGACCGGCTGGCCATCGGCTTCCGGGCCGGCCCGGGCGCGCGTGGTGGACCGCGGCGGTTGGGTGCAGGCCAATATCGGTTCGTTCCAGCGCCTGCTCGCCCCGCTTCTCGAGCGGATGGGCGAGACCATGACCGGGGCGTCGGCTTACGTGGCCCCCAAGGTGGCCGCCGCCGAGATGGGGCTGATCCTGGGTTGGATGTCACGTCGCGTGCTCGGCCAGTACGACCTGTTGGTGACCGAACCCGGCTCCGGTGCGACCGGTGAGGGTGCGGGCGAAGCCGACGACCAGGACGTGGTGTACCTGGTTGGGCCCAACCTGATGGCCCTGGAGCGCAAGTTCGGCTTTCCCCCTCGCGAGTTCCGCCTGTGGGTGTGCGTGCACGAGCTGACCCACCGGGCGCAGTTCACCGGTGTGCCCTGGCTGCGGCCCTACTTCCTCGAACAGGTTCAGCTGCTGCTGTCGGCGGCCGAGCCCGACCCCACCCGATTTCTCGCCGCACTGGGTCGCCTGGCGGAAGCGATCCGCACCGGCGTCAACCCGCTGGACGAGGGCGGCTTGTCGGCGCTGTTCGCCGGCCCCGAACAGCGGGCGGCCATGGACCGGCTGGCCGGGCTGATGAGCCTGCTCGAAGGTCACGGCGACATCGTGATGAACCGGGCGGCCGGCGATCGCATCCCATCCTCGGAACGGTTCCATGAGGTGCTGTCGGCGCGGCGTAGCGCTGCGGGTCCGGCGGCGCTGATCCAGAAGCTGATGGGCATGGAGGCCAAGATGCGCCAGTACGAGGAGGGCGAGCGTTTCATCGAGACGATCGAAGCCGCCCATGGCCGGTCCGGGCTTGACCGGGCCTTCCAGTCGGCCGACACCGTGCCGACGCTGAGCGACATCCGCGATCCGGAGGCGTGGATGGCCCGCGTGGGGTTGGGGAAGCGGTCGCTCGCCCGCAGGTGAACGCCGACCCGTGTGCGTGGGCGCCGTGAAGCTGAGCGATCACCACCTGGTTCAAGCCCTGCTCCCGAGATGCACCTTTCCCGAGGTCGGGGCCTCGCTGCGTTGCGGATGGTCGGGAGGCGCCGACTCGACGGCGCTGGTCGTGCTGGCGATAGCCGCCGGTTGCCGGGTGGAGGCGGTCCACGTCGAGCACGGGCTGCGGTCGGGCAACGACGATCGCTCCCGGCTCGACGCGATGGCCGAGCGCCTGGGAATCGCCGTGCGCACCGAAGCGGTGGAGGTTGCCCCCGGCCCCAACCTGGAGGCCAGGGCCCGGACAGCACGCCGGGGCATTCTCGGCCCGGATGCCGCCACCGGCCATACCGCCGACGACCAGGCCGAGGGGGTGCTGCTGGCGATGCTGCGCGGTGCCGGCCCGTGGGGGCTGGCGGGAATGAGCGACGGGCCCACCCACCCCCTGTTGGCGCTGCGTCGCTCCGACACCGAGGGGTTGTGCCGGTCTCTGGGGCTGATCACGGTGGAGGACCCGACCAACGCCTCGGCGGTGCACCGCCGCAACCGGGTGCGCAACGAAGTGATCGGTTTGCTCGGCGATGTCGCCGAGCGGGACCCGGTGCCTCAGCTGTGTCGCCTGGCGGCCCACCAGCGGGAGCTGGCCGACCTGCTCGATGCGCAGGCCGGCCAGGTCGACATCAGCGCACCCTCGGCGCTGGCGGGGCTCCCGCGTCCGGTGGCGGTCGCGGCGCTGCGTCGATGGTGGCGGGAGGCGACCGGCCTGGAGCATCCTCCCGACCACCGCGCGCTCGAGCGCATGCTGGCGGTGGCCGATCCGGGCGGCCCCCCAGGGGCCGACGTCGTCGCCGGATGGCGAGTGGCCCGCACCGCCGGTCGGATTCGGCTGGTTCGTGGCGGGCCGGACAGCTGAGCGCGGCGTAGGTCTCGCCGGGGGGCCGGCAGTAAGTTGCCCGGTGTGACCACACAACCCGATGGTGCCACCGGACCAGCCGACGCCGCAGCGCCTGCCAGCTCAAGTTCCGACCGTTTGAGCACCGATCGCCACATCGGCCCGGTCCTGTTCAGCGCCGAGCAGTTGGCGCAGCGGATCGCACTGCTGGGGGCGCAGATCACTGAGGACTACGAGGGGCGGGCGCCACTCCTCGTCGGCGTGCTGCGCGGCGCCTCGGTGTTCCTGACCGACCTGGTGCGGGCGATCGACCTGCCGGTGTCGATGGATTTCATCGCCGTGTCCAGTTACGGGTCGGCCACACAGACCTCCGGCGTGGTGCGCTTGGTCAAGGACCTCGACGAAGATCTGACCGACCGGCACGTCATCCTGGTCGAGGACATCGTCGACACCGGTCTCACGCTGCGTTACCTGCGCAAAAATCTGGGCGCCCGCGGCCCGGCCAGCCTCGAGGTGGCCACGTTGTTGGCCCGCCACTCGGCCGACGTGTCCGGCCAAAATGTCGGCTACGTCGGCTTCGAAATCCCCGATGACGCCTTCGTCATCGGCTACGGCCTCGACCTCAACCAGCGGTACCGCAACCTGGGCTACATCGCGACCTACGTCGAAGTCGGCCGGTAGTTGAGCGCAGCAGTGAAGCTGAAGAAGCGTCGTCGCCAGGTGATCGTGGGCGGCGTGGTGTTGTTCGTGATCGCCGTGGCCGCCTTCGTGGCCGTCCGCGCGCTGGGCAGCGACCCCACCGAGCTTCGCTACGACGAGTTGATCGATCGGGTGAAGGACGACCGGGTTGAGAAAGCCACGCTCTACTCCGCCCAGGGGCGGGTGACCGGCACGTTGCGCGGCGGCGAGGAGTTCACCGCATCGGTCCCAACCGAAGGTTCCGACGGGCTGGCCCGATCGCTCACCCGCTCCGGCGCCGAGCTTGAGGTCGACACCGCTGCATCGTCGTGGTGGGAGGACCTGTTCCTGAACGTCGGGCCCACCCTTCTGATCCTTGGCGCCTTCCTGTACTTCATGATCAACATGCAGGGTGGCGGCATCGGCGGGCTGCGCATCGGACGCTCCGGAACTAAGACCCGACCCGATCAGAGCGAGGTGACCTTCGCCGACGTGGCCGGTGCCGACGAGGCGGTGGCCGAACTGTCCGAGATTCGCGACTTTCTCGCCGACCCCGACCGGTTTGCTGCGATGGGGGCCCGCATTCCCAAGGGCGTGCTGTTGTTCGGCCCGCCGGGCACCGGTAAGACGCTGCTGGCCCGGGCGGTCGCCGGGGAGGCCGGGGTGCCGTTCATGTCGCTGTCGGGGTCGGACTTCGTCGAGATGTTCGTCGGTGTCGGGGCCAGCCGGGTGCGCGACCTGTTCAAGCAGGCCAAGGAGGACGCGCCGGCGATCATCTTCGTCGACGAGATCGATGCGGTCGGCCGGCAACGAGGGGCCGGGTTGGGCGGCGGCCACGACGAGCGGGAGCAGACGCTCAACCAGTTGCTCGTCGAGATGGACGGCTTCGACCCGTCGACCGGCGTGATCTTGATGGCGGCCACCAACCGTCCCGACATCCTCGATCCCGCCCTGTTGCGCCCGGGCCGCTTCGACCGTCAGGTGGTCGTCGATCGCCCCGACCTGGCCGGACGGCTGGCCATCCTCAAGGTTCACACGAAGGGCAAGCCGTTCTCCGAGCAGGCCAACCTGGAGGTGCTCGCCCGGCGCACGCCGGGCTTCACCGGTGCGGACTTGGCCAACGTGGTGAACGAGGCCGCCATCCTCACCACCCGCGAGGGACGTGATCAGGTGAGCGAGGCCGACCTGACCGAAGCGATCGACCGGGTGCTGGCAGGTCCCGCCCGGCGCAGCCGCATGATGTCGGAGGCCGACAAGTTGACGATCGCCTACCACGAGGCCGGCCACGCCGTGCTGGGTCGGGTGCTCGAGCACACCGACCCGGTGCACCGGGTGTCGATCGTGGCCCGCGGGCAGGCGCTGGGGTGGACGCTGTCGCTGCCCGAGGAGGACCAGTACCTCACCTCAAGGGCCCAGCTGCTCGACCGGATGGTGATGATGCTCGGGGGTCGGGTGGCCGAGGAGCTGGTGTTCGGTGAGATCACCACCGGCGCGGCCGACGACATCGAGAAGGTGACGGATCTCGCCCGCCGCATGGTGTCGGAGTTCGGCATGAGCGAACGCCTCGGGCCGCTGCACTACGGCAGCGATGAGCCCCAGGTGGCCGGGCGCGACCCGCACGGAGTGAAGCTGTCCGACGACGTCGCCGGCCAGGTCGATGCCGAGATCGCCCGGCTGGTCAACGAAGCCTCTGCCCGGGCGACCGAGCTGCTCCGGGCTCACCGGGGGATGCTCGACCGCCTGGCCCGTCGCCTGGTCGATGAGGAGACGGTCACCGGCGACGAGCTCGACGGACTGCTGATCGACCCGCCCGACGGGACCGACACGACCCATGCTGCGGCCCCACCCACCGATCCGGTTGTTGGTGGTGCGTCCGACGCCATCGATGCGCCGGGTGCCCTCGACGAGAAAGGTGCGACTCCATGATCGACCCCACCCCCCAAACCCCGATGACCGACCCCACACCCCACGCCTCGACGAACAGCCCCGCCCCGTCCCCGGGCCGGCTCGAGACACCCGACCCGACGGCGGAACCGCAAGGGACCTCGGTCGATCTTCCCCGCGTCGAGGCGGCGGTGCGCGAGCTGCTCGCCGCGATCGGCGAGGACCCAGAGCGCGACGGCCTCCTCGACACACCGGCCCGGGTGGCGCGCATGTACGCCGAGGTGTGCTCCGGGCTGCACGACGACCCGCGCCGTCACCTGCGCACGACCTTTGAGGCCAACCACGACGAGATGATCATGGTGCGCGACATCACCTTTCACTCGCTGTGCGAGCACCACCTGGCGCCGTTCAGCGGACGGGCCCACGTCGCCTACATCCCCAACGAGGAGGGCCGCATCACCGGGCTGTCCAAGCTGGCCCGCCTCACCCTGGGCTACGCCGCCCGGCCCCAGGTTCAGGAGCGGCTGACCACCCAGATCGCCGAGGCGATCGAGGAGGTGCTCGCACCGCGCGGGGTGCTGGTCGTCGTCGAGGCCGAACACCTGTGCATGGCCATGCGTGGGGTGCGTTCCTCCGGTTCGACCACGGTCACCTCGGCGGTTCGCGGGCTGTTCCGCACCGATGTGGCTGCCCGGGCGGAGGCGATGGGGCTGATCGGCTGAGGCCGGGGCGCGTCGACCCGGTGGGCGGCCCGTTTCCGGATCCCCCCAACTGGTTCTAGTCTGTGCCGGTGACGTCCCATGCCCCTTCAGAGCGACGCGCCCCGAGCGCTGTCGACGAGGCTGCCTCAGCGCACGCCCCCGGGGGCTGTGACGCGTCGGCCGAGCCGACCGACGGCGTGCTGGTGATGGGCATCCTGAACACCACGCCCGACTCGTTCTCCGACGGCGGCACCTTCCTGGCCACCGACGATGCGGTCGCCCACGGCCGGATGATGATCGCCGAGGGCGCCGCCATCATCGACGTCGGTGGGGAGTCGACACGGCCCGGTGCCCAGGCCGTATCCACCGCCGAGGAACTCGCCCGCGTGATCGACGTGGTTGAAGCGCTCAGCGAGACGACAATGGTGTCGATCGATACGCGCAGCGAGACGGTGGCCCGGGCTGCCGTCGCCGCCGGCGCCGGCATCATCAACGATGTCGGTGCCGGCCTGGGCCATGTCGCCGCCGACCTGGGTGTGGGCTGGATCGCCATGCACAGCCCTGCACCCCCGACGGTGATGGCCGAGCACTGCGGCTACGAGGATGTGGTTGCTGAAGTGACCGAGGCGTTGGCCGGCGCGGCCGCCGAGGCGGCCCGGATGGGCGCGCCCAAGGTGTGGATCGATCCCGGCATCGGCTTTGGCAAGGACCTGGGCGGAAACCTCGACCTGCTCGCCCACCTCGATCACCTGGTCGCCACCGGCTGGCCGGTGGCGCTGGGCACCAGCCGCAAGTCCAGCCTCGGCGTGCTCAGCGGGCGCGCCGACCGGCGGGCGACCCCCCCGGTCGCCGGCAGTGCCACCCTGCGGCTCGACGGGGACAACCCAGTGGTTGGTGGTCGTTCGACCGGCGACCTTGTGGTGGCCAACCCGCCTGCCGACGATCGGCTGGAAGCATCGCTGGCGACGGCGGTGTGGGCGGCATGCGCCGGGATCGACCTGCTGCGAGTCCACGACGTGGCCGCCACCATGGCAGCGCTGACGGCCGCCGGGGTTCCCCCCCGCTCGTCCGCCGCCAGCGGAGTCTCAACCACCGGAGGCGCCCCCGCCTCCCAACCCATCCCCAAGGAGCGCTGATGCCGAAAGGCAAATGGGCACAGGGCATCACCCCACGGAACTTCCACTGGGTCATCACCGACCGCCTCGCCGTGTGCGAACGGCCGGGCGGCTACGGCGAAAGCCACCGAAAGGTGCGCCGCCAAGAGGAGATCATCTGGATCCGCGAGCAGGGCTTCCACCACGTGGTCAGCCTCTCGACCAGCCCCCACAACCTGCACAACTACGACGAGCTGGGGGTGGCATGGCTGCACCGTCCCTTCCCGCGCAACGACGACCTGCCCCGCTACCTGCAGACGATCTACGAAGACCTCAGCGGTCACATCGCCGCCGGCAACGCAGTGCTGTTCCACCAAGAAGAGGTGTCCGACGCCCTGGTCGGCCTGATGGCCGGTTACGTCGTGTGGTCCAACCTGGTGCCCGAAACCCACAAGGCAACGGCGGTGACCGAACAGATCGTCGGCCGTCGTCTCGGCCCGGCCGGCCGCGACCTGGTGACGACCGCCGTCTTGATCCGAGACACCCCGCTGCCGCCGCGCCCCCAGACCCCAGCGGCGCCGGTCATCGACGAGACCGCCGACCCGGACGGGGCCGACGAGTCCGACGAGACCGGTGAGTCCGCCGATCCGGCGGGGGACTGAGCACAGCGTGGTGACAACCGATCAGATCGAGTTGGCGGGGCTGCGGGTGATGGCCAGCGTCGGGGTGCTCCCCGAGGAGCGCTCGCGCCCCCAGCCCCTCGAGCTCGCCCTCGTCCTCACCGCAGACCTCGCACCGGCGGGTGCCAGCGATGCGTTGGCCGACACGATCGACTACGGCGCGGTCACCGACGCGGTCGTCGCCGCCTGCGCCCAGCAGCACTACGACCTGCTCGAGCGCCTGGCCCAAGTGGTCGCCGATGCTGCACTGTCCGAGGGTCGCAGCGACGGTGAGGCCGGCGCCCGGGTGGACGAGGTCACGGTCAGCGTCCGCAAGCTGCGCCCACCGGTGCCCCACGACCTGGCGTTCGCCGGAGTGCGGATCACCCGACGTGGGGCGGTGGGTTGATGCGCACCTTCCTCAGCCTCGGCTCCAACCTGGGTGACCGGCGGGCCACGCTGCGCTTTGCGGTCGACTCGCTTCCCGACCTGGTGGCGGTATCTCCGGTGTACGAGACCAACCCGGTGGGTGGCCCGCCCCAAAACTCCTTCCTCAACCTGGTCGTCGAGCTCGACACCAACCTGCGCCCTATCGAGCTACTTGGCCTATGCCATCGCTTGGAGGGCGCCGCCGACCGCGTGCGCGGCGAGCGCTGGGGCCCGCGGACCCTCGACATCGACATCGTTTGGATGGATGGCGTGGAGCTGGACGATCCGGACCTCACCATCCCGCACGTCCGCTGGAAGGAACGCCGCTTTGTGTTGGCGCCGATGCGCGATCTGGCCCCGGACCTGGTGTCCGAGGTTGACGTCGAGCAGGCCGAAGGCCGGGTGACCCAGACCGATCCCCTCTAGTTGGGTCCGGTTATTCCGAGCGATGACATCACCTCGAGCGGGGCCGACACCACGTCGGCCGGGGGAGCCGGGCCGTTTCCGGTGCGGGTGCTCGGCCGCGGCCGAATGGGCTCGGCGCTGGCCGGCGCGTTGGCCGCTTCCGGGTGGGAGGTCGATCTGGTTGGGGGTCGAGGCCCTCACGTCGCAGCGTCCGCCGACGGGGCGGCGCTGCTCGTGTTGTGCGTGCCCGATGGGGCGGTGGCCGACGTGGCAGCAACGGTCCAGCCGAACCCGGTTGGTGGCGCGGTCGTCGCCCACTGCGCCGGTGCACTGACACTGGACGTGCTCGCTCCCCACGCACGGCGTGCCAGCCTCCACCCGTTGGTGGCGGTGCCCCGCGGGTCCGCTGGGCCGGCTGCGCTTAGGGGCGCCTGGATGGCGCTGGCCGGCGACCCGGTGGTCGAGGCGCTGGCGTCGGCGTTGGGGGCACAGACCTTTCGGGTGGCCGACGAGCACCGCGTCGCCTACCACGCTTCGGCCGCGATCGCCGCCAACCACCTGGTCGCCCTGCTCGGCCAGGCCGAGCGGGTGGCCGGCGGCGCCGGCGTCCCGACCGAGGCGATCATGTCGCTGGCCGAAGGGGCGCTGGCCGGCGCAGCCCGCGTCGGCACGGCCGAGGCGCTCACCGGCCCGGTCGCCCGCGGGGACTGGCCCACCGTCGCCGCCCACCTCGCAGCGCTCGCGCCCGACGAGCGCCCGGCCTACGAGGCGCTGGCCCGCCAGGCGCTGCGCCTGGCGTGGCCTACCATTCGGGCCGCAACCGATGAGGGGAGTGCTCCGCCGTGGAGGTCCTGAGCACGATCGATCAGGTCCGGGCCCGCACGGCCCGGGCTCGTGCCGCCGGAGGCATGGTGGGCCTGGTGCCGACGATGGGCGCCCTGCACGCCGGTCACGTCAGCTTGATCGGCGCCGCCGTCGCCGACGGCTGCGATGCGCTGGTCACCGTCTTTGTCAACCCGCTGCAGTTCGCCGCCGGCGAGGACCTCGACGCGTACCCCCGCCCGATCGAGGCCGATCTGGCTGCCGCACAAGCGGCTGGTGCCACATGGGTGTTCGTGCCCGGGGATGGCGAGATGTACCCACAGGAACCGCTGACGACCGTGAGCGTCGCCGGCTTGGGTGATGCGATGGAGGGCGCCTCGCGCCCCACGCACTTCGCCGGCGTGGCGACGGTGGTGACCAAGCTGTTCGCCATCACCGGAGCTTGCCGTGCCTACTTTGGTGAGAAGGATTTCCAACAGTTGGCGATCGTCACCCGCGTGGCGGCCGACCTGTCCCTTCCGGTCGACGTGGTCGGGTGTCCCATCGTGCGCGAGCCCGATGGGCTGGCCCTATCGAGCAGAAACGTCTACCTCACCCCCGACGAGCGCACGGCGGCGCCGGTGCTACACCGGGCGCTCGTCGAGGCGGCCGACTTGATCGCCGCCGGTGAGCGCAGCGTCCAGGCGGTGCGCGCCCATATCGAGGCGCGCATCACCGCCGAACCGCTGGCGCACTTCGACTACGCCGAGGTGGTCGATCCGACCACGATGCAACCGGCCGAACTGGCACTGCCCGGGGTGCGGATCCTCGCGGCGGCCCAGTTCGGCATCCCCCGCCTGCTCGATAACGTCCCCACCGATCCGGCCGGCACCTCGCCTGCGATTGCTCTGTCGACAAGCGATCTTGAGGTTTCGACCGGTGACCGAGCACCCAGACGCGGAGGACGCGACACATGAACGAACTCGACCTGTTGGTGTTGGGCTCCGGTGTGGCCGGGCTGTCGGCGGCGGTGCGGGCGGCCGAGGCGGGGCTGTCGGTCGGCGTGCTGACCAAGGGTGAGCTCGAGCAGGCGACCACGCGCTGGGCTCAGGGTGGGGTGGCCGCAGCGCTGTCGCTCGATCCGGAGGAGCTCGATCTGCACTTGGCCGACACCTTGGCAGCAGGCGCGGGGTTGTGCGACCCGGCGGCGGTGCGGGTGTTGGTCGATGAGGGGCCTCGCCGGGTTCAGGAGCTGATCGCGCTCGGCGCGGTCTTCGACATGGACGAGGCCGGCGAGTTCCAGCTGGCACGCGAGGGCGGGCACAGCGTTCCGCGCATTCTCCACGCCGGCGGGGCGGCCACCGGGCGCGAGGTGGAGCGCGCGCTGGTGCACGCCGTGAAGGCCACCGCGGCCGCCATCCACGAGCAGGCATTCGCCACCGACCTGGTGTTGTCGCCCGATGGTTCGCAGGTGGTCGGGGTGACGGCGCTGAACGCCGACGGCGTCTCGATCGAGGTGGCTGCCCGCAATGTGCTGTTGGCCACCGGCGGCGCCGGACAACTGTTCTGGATCACGACCAACCCCCGGGTGGCCACCGGAGACGGCGTGGCGATGGCGATGCGAGCCGGCGCCGTCGTCGCCGACTTCGAGTTCTTCCAGTTCCACCCGACGGCGCTCGCCCTGCCGTCGATGCCCCGCCCCCTCCTGTCGGAGGCACTGCGCGGGCACGGCGCGCTGCTGCTCGACCGCCACGGCGACCGCTTCGTCGACGAGCTGAAGCCCCGCGATGTCGTCAGCAGGGCGATGACACGCACGATGCTCGACCAGGACGTCGACCATCTGTGGCTGGACGCGACGGTGCTCGACGATTTCGCGTCGCGGTTTCCGTCGATCGCCGCCGACCTCACCGCCGCAGGTCTCGATCCGGCCAAGGACTGGCTGCCGGTCGCTCCGGCGGCCCATCATCAGTGCGGCGGCATACTCACCGACCTGGACGGCGCCACCTCGTTGCCCGGCCTGTGGGCCGCCGGCGAGACCGCTTCCACCGGGGTGCACGGGGCCAACCGGCTGGCCTCCAACTCGCTGCTCGAGGGCATGGTCTTTGGGCCCCGGGTGGCCGAAGCGGTGGCGGCGGGCCGACGGGGTCCGCAAGCGACCGGGGCGATGCGTACGCTGCTCGGCAACGGCGCGGCCGGCCCCGCCCCCGGGTCCGGCTCCAGCACGCCGTCCGGCTCCGATGCCGGGTCCGGTGCGACCGCCGGGTCCAAAACCGCCGCCAGCGGCATCGGCGGCCGTGCGGTGTCCCGGCCGGCCAGCCCGGTGCCCAAGTGGCCGCAGTCCGACGATGCGTCGGCCGGCAGGGCGGTCCCGGCCGACGTCGGTGACTTCGAACAGGCGGACGCCGACACGGCGATCGCCGACCTGCGGGAACGCGTGCAGCGGGCGATGACCATCGGTGCCGGGGTGCTGCGTTCGGCGGACAGCCTGAACACCGCCCGCATCGAGCTGGAGACGGTCGGCGCCGCGCTGGCCGGCACGGCCCGCACCCGCTCGGCCGAGGAGGTGCGCAACCTGGTCGACCTGGGGGTAGCGATGATCGACGTCTCCATGGCCCGGGAGGAGAGCCGCGGCTGTCATACCCGGGAGGATTTTCCCGACGCCTCCGACCGGTTCCGCCTGCGACTGCTGCTCGGCGGCTAACTCGCCCGGCGCCTCGGGCCGGCATCGAGTTGGGTGGCTGGGTCGTGAGCGCTCGAAGTGGCGACCGACCCGAGTCGGGAGGCGACCGGGCCCATGGGTATCGCCCGCTTCGCGACGGCAACAATGGTGCGATGAGCAGCCCCGTCGACGACTACCTGTCCCCGCCGCGATTCGAGGTGCGGTCCGCCGTGCAGCGCGCGCTGGCGGAGGACCTCACGCCGCTGGGCGACCTCACCAGCGTGCTGGTCCCTAATGACGCTGTTGCGGTGGCGCAGTTTCGGGCCCGTCAACCGGGCGTGCTGGCCGGGGTCGAGTGCGCGGCCGAGACGTTTGCCCAGGTCGATCCGGCGCTCGAGGTCTCCTGGATGTTGACCGACGGCGCCCGCCTGGAATCGGGATCGGTGATCGCCACGGTCGAGGGCCGACTGCGAACGATGTTGACCGCCGAGCGCACCTCCCTCAACTTCTTGTCACATCTGTCGGGCATCGCCACCCTGACGGCGACGTTCGTCGATCGGGTGGCGGCGGTCGGGTCGCCCACCCGGGTGTGGGATACCCGCAAGACGCTGCCCGGCCTGCGCTCGCTGCAGAAGGCCGCGGTGCGCGCCGGGGGAGGGCGCAACCACCGGGCCAACCTGTCCGATGCGATCATGGTCAAGGACAACCACCTCACCGGACTGGGCGCCGCCGAGGCGGTGGCGCTGGCCAAGGACCGCTGGCCCAACCGCACCGTCGTCGTCGAGTGCGAGGACCTTGATCAGATGATCGTGGCCATCGAGGCCGGAGCGGACTCGGTGCTGCTCGACAACATGTCGCCCGAGCAGGTCGGCGAGTGCGTCGTCCGGGCGGCCGAGCTGCAGAGCGCCTCGCCCCGCCGGTGCCTGCTCGAGGCCTCGGGCGGTATCAACGTCGACACCGTCGCCGCCTACGCGGCGGCAGGCGTCGACCTGGTCTCCTCGGGCACGCTGACCAACTCGGCCCCGGCCCTCGACATCGGCCTCGACATCGTCACCTGAGCAGCGACAGTAAAGACACCCATGCCCCATCTGGGTGTCTTTACTGCTGGACGTCCGACAGTAAAGACACCCAGTTCGACCGTGGGTGCGATTACTGCGGGCACTCGCACGGGATCGCGGCGCCCCTGGCCGCCTGAGCTTCCCTGCCGTCAGCGCACCGTGGGAGAATGTCGGGTCCCCTGCCCCAAGGAGAAGTCGTGACCTCCGATGTTCGACCGGTGCTCTCGGTCGTGATGCCCGCTTACAACGAAGAGGAAACGTTGGTGGCCTCGGCCACACGCGTGCTCGAGTCGCCGTGGTGCGCCGAGCTGGTGATCGTCAACGACGGCTCGACCGACAACACGCTTGCGTTGGCACGCTCGCTCAATGACCCTCGCGTCGAGGTGTACGACCAGGGCCACAACCAGGGCAAGGGTGCGGCGCTGCGCCGTGGCTTCACCGAGGCGACGGCCGAGTATGTCGTCGTCCAGGATGCCGACCTCGAATACGACCCGGCCGAATTCGGCGTGCTGCTCGAGCCGCTGCTCGACGGTCGGGCCGACGTGGTCTACGGCTCGCGGTTCCTCGCCGGCGGCCCGCACCGGGTGCTCTATTACTGGCATTCGGTGGGTAACCGCTTCCTCACCACCATGTCGAACATGTTCACCAACCTGAACCTGACCGACATGGAGACCTGCTACAAGATGTTCCGCCGTGAGGTGATCCAGAGCATCGAGATCGAGGAGGACCGCTTCGGTTTCGAGCCGGAGATCACCGCCAAGGTGTCGGCCCGCAATTTGCGCATCTACGAGACCGGCATCAGCTACTCGGGTCGCACCTACGACGAGGGCAAGAAGATCGGCTGGCGAGATGGTGTGCAGGCCGTGCAGTGCATCTTGCGTTATTCGCCGATGGGAACCCGCCTGAGGCGCCTCACCGGGAGCTAGCCCCAGGAACTGGCCGGTCGACGGTCAGCTCGAGCCTTTCGATCAGTAGGTGGTCGTGTCGGTGAGGTTGCCGTCGCTGTCGTAGCTGGTCCAGGTGCCGGTCCGCTCGCCGACCCGGAAGGTGCCGACCTGCTTGAGGCTGCCGTCCTTGTCGAACCACTTCCATCGCCCGCTCGGCTTGCCGTCCTTCATGCGGCCTTGGGCCTTCAGCTGGCCATCGGGGTAGTACTCCGATCGGATGCCCCGGTCGACCGCACCCAGCTCGGCCAGCTTCAGCGAGACCATCAGCCGCAGTACCGATTTCGGCAGCGGGGTGTCGACGTCGAAGTGGATGCCGGATCGGGTCGTGACGTAGGCGTCGAGCCGCTCGCCGGCGGCCTGGGTCGTGCTGCCGCTGTGGGCGTAGTAGCCGCAGTGGTTCTTGTTGGCCGAGTAACCGGCGACGGAGATGCCGTCGAGCTGCACCGCCGGCATCGAGTAGCTCATCGCGTCGCGCCCGTGGGGGAGGAGTTCCAGCAACGTGGCTCTGACCGTGCGCAGGGTCTCGCGTTGCTGCGACGGCGCTGCGTCGAGGTACGCGTCCACCTCGGCGGTGTCCGAGGCGCGGGTGTCGGTTGCGAAGGCCTTGCCGGCCTCGTCGAGCGCGTCGCCGAGGATCGCGACCGCCTTCGGCCCGACGCCGTGCAGTTCGCCGAGCTCGGCCTCGCTCCAGCCGGCGAGGTCGGTCAGCGAGACGATGCCGGCCCGGGTGATGGCCCGGGTCGCGGGAGAGCCGATGTTGGGTGGAAACTCAGCCATGGGTGAACGCTACCGGTGGCTCCGGCGTATGGCAGTGATTTGGTGAGGCGTCGACGATCCTCAGGAATGAGGCAAGTTCGAGGCGCTTGCCTGGAAGGGTCGTTATCGTCTCGCTGTGCAGCAGCGGCCCATGAACCGAAGGCAGTTTCTCACCCGAGCCGGGGGCGGCGCCGTTGGCCTCGCCGCATTCCCCAGCCTGCTGACCGCCTGCGGCGGAAGCGGCACCGAGGTGGGTGCCAGCGCCTCGTCGACCGCTGCCGCACCGTCGACCACGCGTGCGCTCATCGAAGTCGCCGGCGATACGCCGTGGTGGCTGCAGGGCAACTTTGCTCCCGTGGTCGATGAGGTGGCGTCGACCTCGCTCAAGGTCACCGGCTCGATCCCTGAGGCGCTGGCCGGGCTGTACGTGCGCAACGGTTCCAATAGCCGGGCAGGTACATCGGGGCACTGGTTCGTCGGCGACGGAATGGTGCACGGCGTGCATCTTGAGGATGGACAGGCCCGGTCCTATGCCAACCGCTGGGTGCACACCACCCTGTTCGAGAGCGGCGGGGGGATCGCCGACGCCGGGGTACCCGGCGCCGACATCGGCTACAGCAACGTGTCGGCCTTCACTCACAATGGTCGGCTGTTCACCTCGGGTGAGATCGGATTTCCCTACGAGCTGTCGCCCGGGGACCTGTCGACGATTGGCGTTCACGACTTCGCCGGCAAGCTCGACACCAACATGACCGCACACCCGAAGGTTGACCCTGAGACGGGCGAGCTGCACTTCTTCGGGTACGGGCTCTTCGAGCCCTTTCTCACCTATCACGTCGCCGATGCCCAGGGTCAGCTGATCCACTCGGCGCAGATCGAGGTGGGCAGATCGACGATGGTCCACGACTTCGCCATCACCGATCGCGACGTCGTGTTCTGGGAGTTTCCGGTCGTGCTCGATCTGTCGCTGGCGGCCGAAGGGACCAGCCTGCCCTTCCGGTGGGAACCGGAGTACGGCGCCCGAATCGGGGTGATGCCCCTCGGCGGGACCAACGCCGACATCCGCTGGGTGGAGGTGCCGCCGGCCTACGTCTTCCACAGCATCAACGCTTTTCGGGACGGAGACGAGATCGTCGTCGACGTCAGCCAGTTCGAAACGATGTTCGAGGCCGGCCCGCTGGGTCAGGCACCCGAGCTGCATCGCTGGCGCATCAACACTGCCGGCAAAGAACTGGCGTTTTCCGACGAGACCCTCGAGGCCGACCTGCACATGGACCTGCCCAGCAGGGATCCCCGGCGGGTGGGGCGGCCCTACCGCTACGGCTACATGATCGAGGCGGTCGCCAACCCCGACACCGTGCAGCTGGGCGGGCTGTACAAGCACGACTTCGACACCTTCACCCAGGAGTACTTCAACCCGGGCGCCGATCGGGTATGTGACGAGGGGCTGTTCGTGCCCACCGGCGACGCCGAGGACGACGGCTATGTGTTCACCTACAGCTACAACGCCGAGCGCGACGGCAGCGACCTGCTGATCCTGGCCGCCCAGGATTTCGCCGCCGAGCCGGTGGCGACGATCGAGCTACCCCAGCGGGTGCCCCACGGGTTCCACGCAACCTGGGTCGCGGCCGACAAGGCAGTGTCGTGAGCCAGCGAATGACCGGTGAACCGAGCGTCGCCACACGAGGGTGTCCGGACGGTCCGGGTCCAGTGGGACCGTGATGGCGGTGAGCAACGGCGACGGCTGAGCCTCAGCTTCGCCAGTGCACCGACCAGGTACCCCAGCCGGCCGATGAGGCGACGCCCGACCAGGCACCGGGCAGCGCTCGGTCTACGTCTGGGGCCGGCAGGCCGATCGGTGTAGCGGCGCCCCGGGAGTTCACCCAGATCAGCACCCCGCTCGGCGCCAGCACCCGCTCGACTTCGCCAGGAAACAGGAAGGCGTTGATCAAGAAGATCGCATCGACCGATCGGTCGGAGACCGGCAGGCACGAACCATCGGCCTGCACGCGGGAGGGCGCCCGCCCAGCCGAACGCTGCAGCATCTCCAGCGAAAGGTCCAGCGTGATCATCTCGGGAAACACCGGCGTCAGATGGCGGCTGTTGATCCCGTCGGCGCCCCCGACGTCGAGGGCGATACGGCGCTCGGCCGCCGGAGCGGCCGCCAGCCCCCGGTCGAGCGCGTCGAGGATCGGCGCCTCCCGGCCGGTCACATCGCGGCTCGACCAGTCCTCCGCCAGGCCATCGAACAGCTCGGTGACCCGTCGGCGGCGTTCGTCGGTCCAACTGCCGGGAGCGAACGCGGCAGCCAGCGTGACCCTTCGCATCGGGTGGTCCGCCGACATCCCGGCGTACGGAGCGTCGCCCGCTGGCCCATCGGTCACCACCGGCAGGTGGGAGATCATCGAAGGGACTCGGCTGATCGGGCAGCAGGCAGGCTGGCAAACAGGTGCATCATGGAGATCACCGTACGACTTGGCTTCAAACCTCGATGTGACCAACTAGACTTGGTTACCATGGTCATCCAAATGAATGTTGCCGAGGCGAAGGCCAAGCTGTCCGAGTTGTTGGATGCGGCTGCTGCTGGAAATGATGTGGTCATCGCCCGGTCCGGACGTCGGGTCGCCCGGCTGGTGCCAATCGACGAACCACCACCGCGTCGGCTCGGGTTTCTGCCGCTCGACGTCCCCGATGCGCTGTTTGAACCTCTGTCCGACGAGGAACTGGCCAGCTGGGAATGACCAAGGTGCTACTCGATACCCACGCGCTGGTGTGGGCGGTGAGTGCACCCTCCCGCCTCGGCGCTGAGGCGAGGGCCTTGATCGAGGAGCCATCGACCGACATTTGGGTGTCGGCGGCCACAGCTTGGGAGCTGGCAACCAAGACCCGACTTGGCAAGTTTCCCGAGGCGGAGCCCATCGTCGCCCAGTACCGCGCGGCGGTCGACACGCTTGGCGCGGTCAACCTTTCCGTGGCGCCGGAACACGCGCTGCGGGCCGGAGGTTTGCGTTGGGATCACCGCGATCCGTTCGACCGCATGCTGGCAGCCCAGGCAATGCTCGAACACGCGATCCTGCTCAGTGGAGACTCAGCATTCGTGGCGCTGGCCGGGCTCGACGTCCGCTGGTAGCGGCGAGCAATCAGCGGCTGAAGATCTTGCGGTACCAGGCCTTGGGGCCGAAACTCTCGGGCAGGGCCAAGGCGCCGATCTTGCGGACGACCGTGCCGAACTGCTGGATCAGGCCGCCCCTGTTGTACTCCAGTCCAAACTCCTCGCACAGTTCCTGCACCCGGGGCGCCATCTCGGCGTAGCGACGGGCGGGGATGTCTGGGAACGCGTGATGCTCGATCTGGTGGCTGAGGTTGCCGGTCATCAGATGGAACAACTGGTTGCCGTCGATGTTTGCCGACCCGAGGATCTGCCGGGCATACCAGTCGCCCCTGGTTTCGCCCTCGATGATGTCCTCGGGGAACTGCTCGACCCCGTCGGGGAAGTGTCCGCAGAAGATGATCACGAACGTCCACAGGTTGCGCATCAGGTTGGCGGTGAGGTTGGCGCCGGCCACCGGCAGGAACCCGGGGCCGGTGAGGGCCGGGAACAGCACGTAGTCCTTCAGCGCCTGCTTGCCCGACTTCTGGCCGATCTCCTTGAGGAGCGGCTTCACGTCGGCAAACGATCGTCGGCCCCGCTGGATTTCCTCGAAGTGGATCTCATGGAGGGCGATGCCGTGATCGAAGTTGAACGCCATCACTGTCGCGAGCACCGGGTTGAGCAGGAACACCGGCTTCCACGGGTGATCCTCGGACATGCGCAGCGTGCCGTAGCCGACATCGCGATCGCGGCCGATGACGTTGGTCCAGGTGTGGTGCTCCTCGTTGTGGGAGTGCTTCCAATGCTCGGACACCGACGGGTGATCCCACTCCCACACCCGGGAGTTGATCTCATCGTCACGCATCCAGTCGTACTGGCCGTGCATGATGTTGTGGCCGATCTCCATGTTGTCGATGATCTTGGCCAGGCCCAGCGACACGGCACCGGCGACCCACAGCGGCGGCAGGAACCAGCCGAACAGCGCCAAACGGCCACCGACCTCCAGCTTGCGTTGAGCGGCGATCACCCGGCGGATGTAGTTGGCGTCGACGGTGCCCAGGTCGGCACGGACCTGCTCGCGCAGCTCGTCCATGGCGGCGCCGAACGCCTCGGACTGCTCGAGGGTAAGGCCGCCGGCCCGGGGGGTGGGCTTGGTGTCGGGTGCGTCGGTGCTGCGCTCGGTGGCCGTGTTGTCGGCATCGGTGCGCCGAGTCGGGAGGGTTTGGGTGGAGAGGGGGCGGGAGATGGTTGCGGTCATGTGGTTCCGATCGTGAGGTGCGGTGAAGGGGGTCTGGCGTGGGGGTGGAGCCGGTGGGGTTACAGGGCGATCTCGACGTCGCCGGCGGCGACTGAGACACATACCTGCACGTGGGTGCCGGGGTCGGAGGTGAGCTCACCGGTGCGCACGTCGCGCACGCATCCGGACTCGAGGGGCACGACGCAGGTGTGGCAGATGCCCATGCGGCAGCCGGAGGCGGGGGAGAGGCCGGCGGCCTCGGCGCCGTCGAGCAGGGTGGTCGAGCCGTCGAGCACGGTGTCGCCGCCGGAGCTGGTGAAGCTCACCCGGCCGCCTTCGCCACCGGCGGCAGCGGGGCGCGCCTTGGGAACGAAGCGCTCGATGTTGAGGCGGTCGGCGACGTCGGCCGAGCCGAACGCGGTCTCGACGTCGTCCAGCATCGGCGCGGGGCCACAGGCCCATGCGGTGCGGCTGCGCCAGTCCGGGCACTCCCGGTCGAGGCGTTCGACGGTGAGGGCCAGCTCGGGCGGCGGCGCACCAACGCCGGTGTGGGCGACGTTAACGGTGAGGCCCGGGGTGCGCTTGTCCAGCTCGGCCAGTTCGGCGGCGAAGATGGTCTCGGAGGCGTCGGGCGCGTGGTGCAACAGCACGACGTCGTGGCACTCCTCCGCGCCGACCAGCGTGCGGATCATCCCCATGGCGGGGGTGATGCCCGAGCCGCCGGTGATGAACAGCATGGGGTTGGTGCGGTCGGCGGGCAGGTGGAAGTCGCCGGAGGGCTGCTCCAGCGTGAGGTAGTCGCCCGGCTCGGTGCCGTAGACGAGGTGGTTGGACACCAGCCCCTCGGGCATCGCCGACACCGTGATCGAGATGAGGCCCTCCGAACGCTCCGGGTTGGAGGTGAGCGAATAGCAGCGTCGGTGGCGCACGCCGTCGATCTCGACGCCGACCGTCACCCACTGGCCGGCCTCGTAGCGTCCGAAGCCGCGGCCGGGATGGATGGTGATCGTGGCGCTGCGGTGGGTCTCGGGGGTGACCGACACCACCCGGCCCTTCAACGAGGTGGATGACCACAGCGGGTCGAGCAGCCCCAGGTAGGCATCCACCGGCAGCGGGCTCGACAAGGCGTCGGCAACCCGGCGGAGGACGGGGCGGGTTTGAGTGAACATGTGTGCACTGTAACGGTGTTTGAGGTTTCAGTCAACAGGTGTTCACTGAAAAGTTGCTCAGCTCCGATCGGCGCCCGCGTTGGGCCGCGACCGCTACCGTTCACGTCGTGACCTTTCCCAACCCTTCACCCGCACGATGAGTTCCCGGCGGGGTGGGTCGGCGGCCGCCGGCGAGGTTGACGGTGCCGATTCGGCCGACGGTCAGCCTTCGGGTGATGCGGATCCGGCGAAGACGCCCGATCGGACGGCGGCGCCGGCTCCCGCCAGGCGTGCGGGGTCCGGTGCCCCTGCCAAGCGGCGCTCGCCCGCAAAGGCGCCGAGCGGCACCCGGGCACCCGGCCGATCGGCCAAGGCAGCATCCACCGTCAAGCGGCCGGCCAAGCCTCGCTCCGGCGCAGCTGCCACCGGCAGCCGAAGCGAGCAGAAGGAGCGCACCCGCCGCTCGCTGTTGGACGCTGCCTTGGAACGCCTGGCCGGTGATCAGTCGTTCACCGACATCAGTATCCGTGAGATCACCGGCGACGCCGGAGTTGTGCCCGCCACCTTCTACCGCCACTTCGCCGACATGGGCGAGGTGGGGCTGGTGCTCGTCGACGAGAGCTTCTCCGAGCTGCGCCAAGTGATGCGGGCCATCCGCGCCCAGCCGGTGTCGACCGCCGAGCTGGTCGAGAACTCGGTGGTCACCTTCCTTGGATACGCACGCGAACACCCCAAACACTTCCGCTTCATCGCCAAGGAGCGCTTCGGCGGCTCCAGCGCTCTGCGCATGGCGTTGGGGCGCGAGATCCAGCTGTGGATCAGCGAGCTGGCCACCGATCTGGCCCGCTTCCACCAGGCTCGCGACCTGACCACCGACGAACTCATGGCGGTGGCCTCGCTGGTGATCGGGGCGGTGTGGTCGGGCACCGAGCGGGTGGTCGACGTGCCGATCGGCCCGTCCGGCGACATCCAGTACGAGATGATCCGGACCGAGGTCGAGCTACAGGTCAACGTGATCCTGGCGGGCGCCATCTTTTATCCGGCCTACCGCGAGGGGTCGTTCTCGATGTCGGCGGCGCGCATGGTGGCCAACGTGCGCAGGGAACTGGAGAAATCCAAGAAGAAGTCCAAGTGAGCACAGCCCTAGTGAGCACAGCCCTAGTGAGCACAGGCCTAGTGCGGCCGCTGGGAGCGAGCGCTGCGCAGGTGCGACCTGCGGCCCGAACCGGAGCGTCGCCGTGCTGTTGACCATCGACGTCGGTAACACCCAGACGATGGTCGGCCTGTACCGGGAGGCCGTGCCCGTCGGTGGGGACGGCTCGCCCGGCTTGCCCAGCAGCGGCGCAGACGACAGCGACCTGGTCGACCATTGGCGTATCTCCACCGAGGCGGATCGCACCAGCGACGAGCTGGCGATGGTGCTGCGACAACTGCTCGAGTCGGCCGAGGATCACCTGGACGCCGACGTCGAACTGCACGGCATCGCCATCAGCTCCGGGGTGCCCTTTGTGACCGCCGAGCTGCGCCAGATGTGCGAGCACCGCTTTGGCATCGAGCCGGTGGTGGTCGGACCCGGCGTGAAGACCGGCCTGCCGATCCGCTACGACAACCCGACCGAGGTGGGTGCCGACCGGGTGGCCAACGCCGTCGGTGCGCTCGACCGCTACGGCGGGCCGACCGTGGTGGTCGACTTCGGCACCGCCACCACCTTCGACGTGATCTCGGCCGACGGCGCCTACCTGGGCGGGGCGATCATCCCCGGCGTCGAGATCAGCCTGAACGCCCTGTTCGGCCGAGCGGCAGGGCTGCGACGGGTCGAGCTGGTGCCGCCCCGATCGGTGGTGGGGCGCACCACGGTCGAGTCGATCCAGTCCGGCGTTTTGTACGGCACCGCCGCCATGGTCGACGGCATGACGCAAAGAATTGTCCAGGAGCTGGGCGGAACGGCCACCATCGTTGCCACCGGCGGGCTGGCCGACGTCATCGCTCCGCACGCCAACACCCTCGACCACCTCGACCCGTGGATCACACTCCACGGGCTGCGCCTCATCTGGGAGAAGAACCAGTGACCGACCCAAACTCCGACTCTCCAACGCCCGACTCGCCCACGGCCGAGGCAGCTGGGCCCGACCCAGCTGCCACCGAGGCGTCTGTTACCGAGGCGACCGAGAACGCCGAGGCGAGCGGGCGGCTGGCTCAGCCGTACTCCTTCGAGGGGGTCACCCCGTCCGAGGACGTTCGGGCCCGCTGGGGCGACCTGGAGCCGGGCACCGAAACCGGCGAGACGATCACCGTGGCCGGCCGGCTGATGCTGCGCCGCATCCAGGGAAAGCTGGGCTTCGGCACGCTGGCCGACGGCACGGGTCGCGTCCAGCTGTTTGCCCCCAAGGCGTCGACGCCGGACTTCGATGCCTTCGCCGGCCTGTCGCTGGGCGACTGGATCGGCGTGACCGGCGAGGTGATGACCACCCGCCGCGGCGAGCTGTCGGTGAAGGTGGACGACTGGGTGCGCCTGGCAGAGGCCCGCCGCCCCTTCCCCGACAAGTGGCACGGCCTGACCGACACCGACACCCGCTACCGGCAGCGCTACGTCGACCTGTGGACCACCGAGGAGGCCCGTGATGCGCTGGTGCTGCGCAGCCGGGCGGTGTCGCTGATCCGCCGCTTCTTCGAGGATCGCAACTACCTCGAGGTCGAGACCCCAATGCTGCACAGCCAGCCCGGCGGCGCGCTGGCCACCCCGTTCGAGACCCACCACGAGGCGCTCGACCTGCCGCTGTACCTGCGCATCGCCCCCGAGCTGTACCTGAAGCGGCTGGTCGTCGGCGGCATGGAGCGGGTGTTCGAGATCGGCCGGGTGTTCCGCAACGAGGGCATCTCCACCCGTCACAACCCCGAGTTCACCATGCTGGAGAGCTACGAGGCCTACGGCGACTCCGACACCTACATGGAGCTGACCGAGCAGCTGGTCGCCCACCTGGCCGCCGAACTGCTGGGCACGACCACGGTGCAGAGCGGTGAGCACGAGCTCAACCTGGCCCCACCGTGGCGCCGGGCGCCGATGGACGAGCTGACGTCGGAGGCGGTCGGCGAGACGATCGGCGTCGACACCCCGATCGAACGCCTGCGCCAGCTGTGCGACACCCACGACGTCCACTACGACGACGGCGATGGGCCGGGCAAGCTGCTGTTGGAGCTGTACGAGAAACTGATCGAGCACACGCTGATCCAGCCGACGTTTGTCACCGACTACCCGGTGGAGGTGTCGCCGCTCAGCCGGGCGCACCGCGACCGACCGGGCTACGTCGAGCGCTTCGAGTGCATCGTCGCCGGGCGGGAGCTGTGCAACGGCTTCGCTGAGCTGACCGACCCGGACGAGCAGCTGGCCCGTTTCACTGAGCAGGCCGAGGCCCGAGCTGCGGGTGACCCCGAGGCGATGACGGTGGACGAGGACTACGTGCGGGCGCTCCAGTACGGGTTGCCGCCCACGGTGGGGCTCGGCATCGGCATCGATCGGCTGATCATGCTGCTGACCAACTCGTTGTCGATCCGCGACGTGGTGCTGTTTCCGACCCTGCGTCCGGAACCCTCGATCGACCTCACCATCCGCCGCGACACCCCCGAGGCGCCGGCACCCCCCGAGTAGCGCCCATCCGGCGCGACACCCTCACAGCTCACCCCACCGCGAGCCCACGCCCCACCCCCCACGCCCACCTTCCGGAAGTCGGGAGTGGAAACGACCGCCAGACGGTCGAGCCCACTCCCCAGTTCGGGGTGGGTCTGGTACTCGGGAGCTGAAATGACCGCCTGACGGTCGAGTCCACTCCCCAGTTCGGGGTGGTGCCCAAGTTTTGGGCTTGCGGATGGCTGTTAAGGGCGGCTGGTGGGCGGCTATCCGTCGAAGAGGGAGTAGTTCACCTCGGATACTTCGCAGCTGATGTCGCCCTCCGCCGTTTCGAAGGTGGTCACCTCCCAGTTGGCGGTCTGGTCGGCGTCGATTGAGTCGGTGAACGTCGTGTCCTCGGAGATGAGGTTGCCGTCGGCGTCGGTGAACCGCACCGACACCTCGAACGCCTGGGACTCGCCCGAGGTGTTCTTAAGCGTGCCATTGGCCGTCGGGCCGGCGAATTCATCATTGCTGCATTCGGGCCCCGTCAGCTCGTAGTCCGAGGGGTCGGCCTTGCCGGTCTGGGTTTCAATCTCGTCGACCGCCCGGTTGAGGCCAAACACCAGACAACCGCCGCCGATCAACCCCAGGATGGCGAGCACCGCAAGAACGATGAGGCCGATCTTGATGCATCCCGAGTTGTTCTTGGCGGGAGGCTGTTGCGGTGGGTAGCCACCGGGTGGCGGTTGCTGCATCGGGTACCCGGGCTGGGGCGGTTGCTGCGGGTAGCCACCGGGTGGAGGTTGTTGCCCCGGATAGCCGGGCTGAGGCGGTTGCTGCGGGTAGCCACCGGGTGGCGGTTGTTGCCCCGGATACTCGGGCGGAGGTGGCTGCTGCGGGCCGGGAGCAGGCGGCTCCTGTCCTGGACCGGGGGGTGAGCCCTCCTGCTGGGGTTCGTCACTTGCTGGGTTTGGCGGTTCGTTGGTCATCGTTTGGGGCCTCCCGTTGGAGCAATGAAGTGAGATTCAATCTAGTTCGTACGTGATCAGCGGGCTGACTCCTCGGTTTCGGCTGGCCGGTGGGTGACCCCAGGCGGGTTTGGGGGATTGCCCCGATGGTCTGGGGGCTGTCGTGACCGCACGATGGGGTCATGCCAGCGATTCCCGCCTTAACCCTCGCTCTCGACCCGGCCACCGGCAACCTGTTGCCGGTCAACGCCAACGCCGTGCTGTTCGGGTCGGTGCTCACGCTGGTGGTCATCGAGCTGGTCGTCAGCATCCGGGCCGGCCGGTGGAATCGGCGGGACAGCGCCACGTCGGTCGGCGTGGGGATCGGCTACATGGCGGTCAAGGTGGCCGCCGCAGGGTCGGCCGCCGTCGCCGGCTACATCTGGCTGTACCGTCACGTCGGCATCTTCGACTGGTCGTGGCGTAGCCCGCTCACCTGGCTGGCGTACTGGATCATCGGCGACTTCGCCTACTACTGGATCCACCGGGCCGAGCATCGGGTGTCGGTGCTGTGGGCCTCACATCAGGTGCACCATTCGGCCGAGTCGCTGACGTTTGTGACCGCCGTGCGCATGCCCTGGACCGAGGTGTTCTACAAGCCGTTCACCGGGTTGTGGGCCCCGTTGTTGGGGTTTCCGCCGATCATGTACCCGGTGATGGGGGCCTTCAGCCTGATGGTGGGCCAGCTTCAACACACCGAGATGATCACCCGGCTGGGCTGGTTCGATCGCTGGTTCACCACCCCGTCCAACCACCGGGTCCACCACGCCTCCAACCCGCAGTACCTGGACAAGAACTTCGGTGGCCACACCATGATCTGGGACCGGCTGTTCGGCACCTACGAGCCCGAGGTGGAGGTGCCCAGCTACGGCCTGACCACGCCGCTCGAGGATCAGCGGGTGCGCCGCGTGGCGCTGGGGGGATTCCCGCAGCTGATCCGTGCGCTGCGCAGCGCCGGGTCGCTGCGCCGAGCGGGCCGCCTGGCCCTGGCCCCGCCGACGCAGTGAGGTGCCGGTGTCCGGTCGGCTACCCCTCGGCCGAGCGGAGCAGCTCCCCGGCCAGCACCCCGCGGGTCAGCATGGTCAGCGGGAGGTCGGCGGCCTTGTCGAAGGGCCACCAAGCGACCTCGGCGCTGCTTCCGTCGGTCTCCATGATCTCGGGTGCGCCTCGAGCGGTGCCCCGATAGATCACCCCCACGTTGTGTTTGATCTGCATGGTGCCCCAGGACTCGTACACCCGTGAGTCGACGTCGTGGATCGTGACGTTGGTGAGCGCCAGACCGGTCTCCTCGTAGCACTCTCGGTGCAGCGCCTCCAGCGGGGACTCACCCGGTTCGACGCCGCCACCAGGCAGGTTCCAACAGCCGGCTTCGGGGTCGTCGATCGCCAGCTTGACCAACAGGATGCGGGGGACGTCGGCGTCATGGTTGGTGGCGATGGCGTAGGCGCCGAGGCGCCGCCGTGAGCTGCGAGGCCGGTGGGGGATGCCGAGGCCCGGGCCGGGCTGATCGTCGGCGGGTTGCGGGGAGCGAGCGCCGGCTCGAACCAGGTCGACCGCCGCCTCGGCGTTCCATGCCAGCTCGGGCAGAGCGTCCATCGGGTGCCAAGCAACCAGATCGCTGGTGCCGTCGTTCTCGACCAGCACGGGCGTGCCGTCCGCAACGCGGGCGGCGAAGATCATCCCGATGGCCATGCCTTCGGGAAAGCTGCCTTTAGCGGCGACGCGCCGGGCGTAGGACGTCAGCAGCGGCCCGGGGACGCTGTCGAGCGACGTCTCCTCGGCAACCTCCCGCACGACGGTGTCGCGCGGGTGTTCACCCCACTCGATGCCGCCACCGGGAAGCGCCCACTGGCCCGGGAACCGCGCATCGGGCCCGCAGCGGGTGAGCAGGATCTCCAGTGAGCCCTCATGGTCACGGGTGGCGAGCGCGTAGCCGCCCACCCGCACGGCGAGCCGGTTCGATCCGCTCATCGTCGACGGCTTGGTTGGAAGTCGGGGGTGGTCGGTCGCATCGAATCCTCACGTGGTGTTCACCGCACAGTGCGTGCGATGTTCTGGGCCGTCGGCCATCATCTCACGATGGGCATCGTCGGTATCGATCACGTGCAGCTCGCCATGCCCGCCGGCGGGGAGGACAAGGCCGTCGCCTTCTACTCCGGGGTGCTCGGCATCTCGCAGGTGGCCAAACCGATGCACCTGGCCAAGCGGGGCGGATGCTGGTTTGAGGATGGACCGCTCAAGGTTCACCTCGGGGTCGAGGCCGACTTTCGCCCGGCCCGCAAGGCCCACCCGGCACTGCTTGTCGACGGGCTGGGGGCGCTCGTGGAGCGGCTGCACGGCGCCGGGGTCGACGTTGTCGTCGACGAGCCGCTGGAGGGCTACGACCGGGTGTACGCGAACGATCCGTTCGGCAACCGCTTGGAGCTGCTCGAGCCGCTGGGTTGAGCCTCGGCCGGCTCAGTCCAGACCGTGCTCGACCGCATAGCGGATCAGCTCCTGGCGCCGGTTGAGGTGCAGCTTGGACAGGATGTTGCGCACGTGGTTCTCGACGGTCTTGTCGGCGATGAACAGCTCGGCGCCGATCTCCTTATAGGTGTGGCCACGGGCGACGTAGGTGAGTACCTCGCGCTCGCGGTCCGACAGCGCCGAGTGGCTCTCGGTGCCTTTGGCCAGACGGCGGAACTCGCCCAGCACCAAGGCGGCCAAGGCCGGGCTAAACACCGGTTCGCCCTGGGCGGCGCGCCACAGGCCGTCGCGCAGCTCGTCGGGCGGGGTGGACTTCACCAGGTAGCCGGCGGCGCCGGCGGCGACTGCGTCGAGCAGGTCGCGTTCCTGCTCCGAAACGGTGAGCATCACCACCTTGCTGTCCTCGCCGCACTCACGAGCCACCTTGATGCCGCCGCCCTTGGGCATGTGCAGGTCGCACACCACCAGGTCGGGCTGGGTCTCGCCGATGACGGCGATCGCCTCGTCGGCGTCGCCGGCCTCGCCGACCACCCAGAAGTTGGCCCCAAGGTCAGCTCGCACGCCTGAGCGCCAGATCGGGTGGTCGTCGCACAGCACCACTTTCACCTGACTGCGGTTGGCGGACGGCGTGGAGGCATCGGTCATCGGTCCAACGGTATCCGGCTTCCAGCGACCCGGTGACCGATCAGTCAGGCGTCAGGTCAGACAGCTTGTCGTCGGGATTCTTGTCGCAGTAGGTCTCGAGCGAAGGTAGGCGCAGGTTAAGGTCGGAAGCTGTCGGATTGTCAGCCGACGGATCGCCTCGCTCGTAGATCTCCTCCACCGCCTTCTGCTTCTCCTCGGCCGTGTAGTTGGCAAAGTCGGCGCAGGTGTCGCTACCGATTGAGAAAGAAAAGCTGCATCCGGCTGTTGAACCGATGAGCACTCCTGCGGCGATGAGTGGGCGCGCATTCATGCTTGATCCCTTCGAGTTGGCCTGTAGCGAGAGTAGCGGGCAGCGGCCTTTGAGCGGGCCAAACCGGGCCTGAACCGAGGTAGTGAGCGGCCTCAGACGGGTTGGGTTGAGGATGCTCCAGCGTCGGTCACCGCCAGGCGGGTGGCGAGCGACCCAGCCAGGCCAAGTGCTCCAGCAAGGGGACGCAGGGCACGCACCTTGATTGAGGCCACCGAAGCGGCCAGCGCACAGGCGGTGAGCGCCTCGGCCGCCTTCATGCGCCGACCCGCTCGGCCGGCCTCGTAGGCATCGGCCACCTCGGGGTGGTCGGCCAGATCCCGGGTCATCGCCTTGACCACGACTAGGTCGGCGGCACGGGCCCCGATGGCGAACGTGCGCACCGCCCGCTCCTCGGCAGGCGACATCGGGATCAACTCCAGCGCGCCCGCTCCGGCCGAGGCGGCGGAGGCGACGAACAGCCTGGGCAGCCATCTTCGGGCGTGCCACCAGGCCGGCTGGGCGGTGGCACCCAGCAGTACGCCGGTGTAGCCGGCCATCGGCAGGCCGAGAAGCCCGGCGGCGATCCCGGCGGTGTCGCCGAGGAATCGAAGCTGACGGTTGCGGGAGCGTCCCAGCACGGCGGCACCGGCCGACGCGGTGCCAAACCCGGCGAGCACCCACGAGCCGACGTTCATCGGTGAGCTGGGGCGGAACACGCGCAGCATGTGCCAGAACCGTTCGGGGCGACCCAGGTCGGCGACCAGCAACACCGAGCCGACCACCGTGCCGCCGAGGGCGATGAGCCTGCCGGACTGCACCATCCGACGGTCGGTGCCACCCAGCTTGGCCAGCTGCGCCCCGGCCGATAGGGCGGCCGCCGCCCCGGCCATGCCCCCGATGGCGAAGTAGGCGGGCACCTCCCAGGTCCAGCGCGACGCTTTGACCACCCGCTTGCTGGCCTCCTCGGCCACCGTGGTCTGTGACGGGTCGCCGAGGTGACCTCGGTCGCCCACCCGCGAGCCGGCGTCCAGGTCGGCGGCTTCGCCGGACAACTCGGCCCGCCGCGTATCGACGTTGCGGCCGTCGCTGACGAACTCACCCGCAGCAAGGGCCTGCCAGCTGCCGGGTGCGTGTTTCATCACGATGTCGGGCGGCGTCGCGGCGCCACCCGTCCCGGCAACACTCGAACGCGTCCCCGTGCCCGGCGAGTTGGTCGACTTGTTCCGACCTGAACTGTCGCTCCCGTCCTCACTCATCGGGTCCGCCGTACGGACAGCATCGCCACGGCGACGCCGACAGCCATGGCGCCGAGGGCCCCGGCCATGGACTTCCAGCTCTCGTCGACCGTGTTCTGCGGCGCCACCGGATTGATAGGCAGGGAGTACACGTCGGGGGAATCCAACAGCAGATAGAAGGCGTGCAGCCCTCGGGTGCCGGGGAGGTCGTCGTCGTCCGCCCCGTACAACTGGGCCTCGCTCACCCCGCGGTCGTGCAACTCGGCGAGGCGGACATCGGCCCGCCGGCGCAGCTCGTCCAGCTCCCCGAAGGCGATCGCCTCGGTGGGGCACGCCTGAGCACAGGCCGGGGTTTCGTCGCCGCGCAGCCGGTCGTAACACATGGTGCACTTCCAGGCCCGCCCATCGGTGGGGTGCCGGTCGATCACCCCAAACGGGCAGGCGACCACGCACGTGCCGCAGCCGTTGCAGATATCGCTCTGCACGTACACCGTGTCGTACTCGGTGCGCACCAGAGCGCCGGTCGGGCAGTTGTCGAGGCACCCGGCGTCCTCGCAGTGCTTGCACGAGTCGGCGATGAACAGCCACGAGAACGGATCCCCCAGGTTGGTCTCCTGGCCCGACACCGGCTCGTCCCGCTCGATGAACCCGACGTGCCGCCACGTCGTCGCACCCAGCTCGATCGTGTTGTCGAAGCTCTTGGCTGTGAGGCTGAAGCCGTCGTCTGGCAGCTGGTTCCACTGCTTGCACGCCACCTCGCACGCCTTGCAGCCGATGCACACCGACGTATCGGTGAAGAAGCCCACCCGGCGCGCCTCGCCGGTGACCGGATCGTTGGCGGTGGTCGTGCGCAGCGTCGGCGTCGGCGAGCGCTCGCCGGTGTTGGCCGGGGCGGAGCTCATCGGCGATCCTCCGAGGGTTGGTTGGGGGTAGCAGCGCCGGGTGTGGAGGCGCCGGGTGCGCCGCCCAGCTTGTCGGCGGCCATGGTGACGCCGTGCGGCCCGGCGGGCCGGGTGACGCTGGGCAGGTCCCGAGCCGGGGCCTCGCCGTCGGGTTCGGGCTGCAACGGTCCGTCGGTGCCGGCGCGAAGGTTGCGAGCCACCCGACCGGGAACAAGGTCGATCGTGATCGCTTTGCACTCTTCGATCGTCACGTTGGGCTCGCCGCAGATCTTCTGCAGCTCGTTGGGGGACGCCCCGCCGATCTGCCCGGTTCGGCCCCACTGGTAGGGCAGGCCCACCGTGTGCACGGTGCGGTCCGCCACCTGCAACGGCACCAGGCGTCGGGTGACCAGCACCCGCATCTCCACCTCGGCCCGCAGCGACTTCATCGTCACCCACCCGCCGTGCTCGATGCCGCGTAGCTCGGCCAACTGGGGCGAGATCTCACAGAACAGTTCCGGCTGAAGTTCTCCCAGCCACGACAGGTTGCGGTTGGCCATCGTGCCCGACCCAAACGTCTCGGTCAGCCGGTAGGTGGTCAGCACGAACGGAAAGCGGGGGTCGTCGTAGGCCCAGTGGTACGGGTTGTCCGGGCGGTCCCATTGGGTGCGCTCCGGTGTGTGTTGCTGGCGGTACAGGCGGTTGGGGGCCACGCCTTCGAGCGGCTCGTAGTGGGTGGGCAGCGGCCCGTCGCGCAGGCCCTCTGCCACCCACAGTGCTCCGAGCCCGTCGGTCTGCATGATGAACGGCTGGTCGCCGGCGATCAGGTCGGTGCCGGTGGCGTCGGGACCGGGTCGATACGACGGCGCCCGGTCGATGGGAAAGTCCGGCGTGTCGTGGCCCACCCATGCCCCGGCGCCCTCGGGCCCGGCCGTCTCGTCCCACCAGATGAGGGCTTTTTCTTCTGACCAGGGGCGGCCCTCGGGGTCGGCCGAGGCCCGGTTGTACAGGTTGCGGCGGTTGGCCGGCCAGGCCCAGCCCCAGTCGAGGGCGGCGCCCCGCTCACCCGGCGTGCCGTCGCGGTTGCGGGCGTGGTTGTCGCCGCCTGCCGTGACCCCGACATGGGTCCACGCGCCGGCCGCCGTCGTGCCGTCGTCGCGCAGCTCGCCAAATGAGGCGAGCGGCCCGTGCGGTCCGAAACCGCCGATCTCAGCGAGCACCTCGTCGGCCGCCGGCTCGTCGACCGGCCCCTCGGTGGTGTAGTCCCAGGTGCCGTCGAGAATCGGGGCGTCCTTGGGATCGTCGCTGCCGGCGTAGATCTTCTTCAGCCGGGCCATCAGGTGATGGACGAACCACAGCTCGCTGCGGGCGTCCCCAGGGGGCTGCACCGCCTGGTCCTTCCATTGCAGGATGCGCTGAGTGTTGGTGAAGGACCCTTCCTTCTCCACGTGAGCGGCCGCCGGGAAAAGGAACACCTCGGTGTCGACATCGGCGGGATCGATCTTGCCCGAGTCGTACTCCTCGCCGCGCTTCCAGAACTCGGCGGTCTCGATCATCGTGAGGTCGCGCACCACCATCCAGCGCAGCTTGCGGAAGCCCGACCGCTGCAAAGAACCGTGCACCGACGACACGCCGACGTTCTCGCCGGCGACCATCATCCCCTCGACCGCGCCGTCAGCCATGGCCGCCTGGGTCACCATGTAGCTGTGGTCGCCGGTCAGCCGGGGCAGACGGTCGAAGAAGTAGTCGTTGTCGTCGGTGGCGGCATTACCGAACCAGGCCTTGAGCAGCGACACCGTGTAGGCGGGCGTGTTGGCCCACCAGCCGGACGCCTTGGTCACCCGCTCGAGGTAGGTGGCCAGGTCGGTGTCGTCGGCGTTGGGCTTGGGCAGGTAGCCGGGCAACAGGTCGTAGAGCACGGGCAGGTCGGTGGCCCCCTGCACGTTGGCGTGGCCCCGCAAGGCCAGGATGCCCCCGCCCGGCCGGCCGATATTGCCCAGCAGCAGTTGGAGCACCCCGAGCGAGCGGATGTTCTGCACGCCCTTGGTGTGCATGGTCAGCCCGACGGCGTAACAGATCATGCCGGTGCGGTCCCGGCCCGACGCGGAGGTGAACGTCCCGGCCGCCCGGGCGAACGCCTCCGGTGAGATGCCGCAGATGTCGGACACCATCTGGGGCGTGTAGCGGGCGTAGTGGCGCCGGAGCAGCGACATGACGCAGCGAGGGTGAGTGAGCGTCGGGTCGGAGGCGATCGCCCCGGACTCATCCCGTTCGAACTGCCAGGTGGCGGTGTCGTACCGGCCCTCGTCGCTCATCCAGCCGCTGAACAGCCCGTCGAGTTCGTCGGGCAACTCGATGCCCTCGGCGACGATGTGGTCAGCGTTGGTGTACGCATCGACAAACTCGGCGAAGTACCGCTCACCGGTGAGGACGTAGTTGATCAGCCCGCCGATGAAGGCGATGTCGGTGCCGGGCCGGATCGGCACGAACTGATCCGCCGAGGCCGATGTGCGGCTGAAGCGCGGATCGACGTGGATGATCTTGGTGCCGGCGGTGCGGGCCTCCATCGCCCACTGGAAGCCCACCGGATGGGCCTCGGCGAAGTTGGAGCCGATGATCAACACCGCATCGGCGTTGGGCAGATCCTGGAGGTAGGTGGTGCAACCACCCCGGCCAAACGTGGTCCCCAGACCGGGGACGGTGGCCGAGTGTCATATGCGGGCCTGGTTCTCCACCTGCAACACGCCGAGCTGGGCCCAGAACTTGGCCAGCAGGTAGCACTCCTCGTTGTCGAGGGTGGAGCCGCCCATGAAGGCGATGCCCTGGCTGCGGCGCAGCGGCCGCCCGTCGGCGTCGGACTCCTCCCAGGTGCGGTCGCGGGTCTCGGCGATCAGCGCAGCCACCCGGTCCATGGCATCGTCGAGCGCGATCGGCTCCCACTCGGTGGCGCCCGGTCGCCGGTGCAGCACGGTGTCGAGGCGGTGGGTGCCGGTCACCAGCTGAAAGGTGGCCGACCCTTTGGGGCACAACCGTCCCCGGTTGATCGGGCTGTCCGGGTTGCCCTCGATGTTGGTGATGCGGCCCTCGCGCACGTACACCCGTTGGCTGCACCCGACTGCGCAGTACGGACACACCGACGTGGTCACCTGGTCGGCATCGGCGGTTCGGGACGACAGCTCGCGGGTGCGGGTGCTGAACGCTCCCTCGCCGAGCGGGTCGCCGCCTCCGCCGGTCAGCTGATCGAGCACTGGCAGCGCATCGGTGAGCCTGCCCCACAGCGCCTTCGCCCGGGCAGATTTGCTGCTCTCGTCGTGACGGTGAGCCGGCCCGTCGAGGGGGCCGGCGGGTCCCGGCCCGTGGCGTTCGGACTCGGCGTCGGTTAAAGCCACAGCGCGTTCCCCTCCTTCGCTCGGTCACCCGATCCCTACCCGGGTGACGCAGCCCTCAACTTAGAGCGTTCGCCGCCGTCGGAAGTGGCCGTCCGATCACGCAGCGGTGGTGACGGCCTCGGGCATGCGGCGCTCGTCGGGCCGACCCGGCGTCCAGCCGGGGCGACCGAAGACGTGGCCGAGCTTGTTACGGAGCCCCTTGGCCGAGCGCACGTCGTGGGCGATGTCGGCGAACTCGTGGTAGGCGATCCGCACCGGGTTGAAGGTGTCGATGTTTTTGGTCAGCCCGTACTTGACCCGTCGCACCTCGGGCTCGAACGTACCGAACAGCTTGTCCCACACGATGAAGATGCCGGCATAGTTCTTGTCGAGGTACTGAGGGTTAACCCCGTGGTGTACCCGGTGGTGGGACGCAGTGTTCATCACCGCCTCGACCGGTGCTGGCAGCCGGTCGATCGCTTCGGTGTGCACCCAGTACTGGTACAGGAGGTTGTAGAGCCCTGCCTGGGAGGTCATCGCCGGGGTGAAGCCCAGCAGGGGCATGGGCAAAAAGATCCAATGGGTGAGGATGCCAGACCACGGCTGGCGCAACGCCGTCGACAGGTTGTAGCGCTCGGAGCTGTGGTGGCTGACGTGGTTGGCCCACAACAACCGCACCTCGTGCATCCAACGGTGATCCCAGTAGTACAGGAAGTCCCAGGTGAGCATCGCAGCGGCGAAGCCGTACCTGGTCGAACCCAGGTTGGCGATGCGGTGGCGATAGGCCCACCGGTCGATGCGATGGGTGATGCCGAAGGTCGCCGCATTGGCCACCAGGTTGCCCGCCAGCATCCCCAGGCTGGCTGCGGTGTCCCGTCGCTCGTAGCCGACGGGAACGAGCGGATCGGCCGGCAGCTCTGGGTCGGACAGCTCCTCGCGGGACGCATCGTTCAAGTCCCCGAAGGTGCGCTTGGGTCGATCCTTCAACACGATGGCCTCGGCGGCCATCGACAGGACGAAGGCGGGCAGGATGATCGCCGCCTGCTTGGGGTCGATGGCAGCCGGGGTTCCGCCGGCGGGCGGGTGGATCGGCGAGGTGGCCGCTCCATCCCGTTCGGTTGAGGACGGCGCCGTCGCCCGCCGATGTCGCAGTCGTCGCATGACCCCAGCCTTGCACGGGCCATCGGGTCGTGCCGCTCGGGCCGCGGCACTGTCGCGCAGCGTCACCGGACCGGGGCTCAGCTTGGTCGCAGGTACTTGCCGCCGTCGCTGTCCCACTGCTCGCGCAGGGTGCCTCGGACGCCGTCCAGGGCCTGGAACTGGGTGAAGACGCCGATGAGCAGGATCACGACGTAGAGCACCCACCACAGCGGGGAGTCGTCGATTGCGCCGACCACGCCCAGCTGCGCAACGTCGGTGGTGTCGATCGAGCCGACCAGCAACATGATGCCGCCGACGACGGCGGCCGATCCGGCGGCGGCTGTCAGCAGGGTCAACAGCAGCATGGGGAGTTCACCGACGATCGCCAGCAGGCCGAGCGCCATGGCAGCGACCACGCCGGCGAGCACGATCACCCACCCCCACGTGACGTTGAGCGCCACCATGAGGCTGGAACCCAGCATGAAGCCGATGCCGCCCATCGCCAAGATGACCGACACCTCGTAATACAGGTAGGCGAGGAAGGCGAACACAACCGCCAGCGCGATGCCGACGATCCACGCAGCAGCGGTGGACAAGAAGTTGGCGTCGGTGGCGGCACCGACGGCCCCCGCCCCCAGCATGAAGCCGATGAGGGATCCCCAGATCGGGATGACCACCCGCATGGTGAGGTAGCCGCGCAGCGCAAAGAGGGCGCCGATGGCGATGGCCAGGATGCCGAGTATGACGTCGTTCATGTCCCCATGATGCCCGAAACACGCAGGCTCGATGCGGACGGCGCTCGCGTTAGTCGTCCTCCTCGACGGCGTCGTGGCCGCTGACCAGCACGGGGCAGTGGGCGTGGCGGATGATGTGGTCGGAGACCGACCCGAGGAATGCCCGGCGCAGCCCACCGTGGCCTCGCGACCCGATGACGATGACGGTGGCGTCGATCTCTTCCGCATACGCGCACACGGTCGGCCCGGGCGAGCCGATCAGCACCTGATGTTCGACCGACTCGAGTCCCAGGGCCTGCTGGGCGGTGGCCAGCATCTCTTCGGCGTCGGCCTTGGCGGCAGCGTTCTGCGCATCGAAGGCCTCCGCCGACATGGTGGAGCCGGTGAACCCGCCGCCGGTCACCAGGGTGGGGTCGGGTTCGGCGATGACCGCCACCAGTTTCAGCGCAGCGTCGGGACGCAGCACCTCAAGGCCAGCGACGGCCGCTTGCAACGCCAGTTCGGAACCATCGAGACAGATCAACGCAGGTGAACTCATGCCGTGAAACTATCGCCGTCAACCTCCTGCCGGGGCGCACTGCGAGGAACGGGCCGGGCGGGGGCTGAGTCGAGCGACTCGTCGGTGCCGGGAGATGGCGGGACGGGAGACGTTCCGCGGCGGCCCGTCCTGATCCGCTGCGTCCTGTGTAAGAAATGCGCAACATCGTGCGGTTCTCAGCTGGGCCGATCCTCGTGAGCCGGTATGGCGGGACGAGGCTGTCTAGCCTGACCAGGCGACATGTCCGGCCAATTCGGTTCGACCAGCCCGGTTGATGAGTGGTCCGTGTCCACCGCGAAGAGGGCCCCATGACATCTCCGATCGAAGTTCAAGGCCTGAAGAAGTACTTCGGACGAACCGTGGCGCTCGATGGGCTCGACCTCGAGGTCCGCGGCGGGGAGGTGCACGGCTTCCTGGGCCCGAACGGATCTGGGAAGTCGACCACCATCCGGGTACTTCTCGGCATGTTGAGGGCCGACGGCGGCTCGGTGTCGGTGCTCGGTGGGAATCCGTGGCGAGACGGCGCCGAGCTGCACCGTCGTCTCGCCTACGTCCCGGGCGATGTCACGTTGTGGCCCGAGCTGACCGGCGGTCAGGTCATCGACCTCCTCGGCCGGCTGCGGGGTGGGCTTGATCACCGACGTCGAGATGACCTGCTCGAACGGTTCGAGCTCGACCCGACCAAGAAGGGCCGCGCCTACTCCAAAGGCAACCGGCAGAAGGTGGCGCTCATCGCCGCGCTCGCCTCCGACGTCGAGCTGTTGCTGCTCGACGAGCCAACGGCCGGGCTCGACCCGTTGATGGAAGAGCAGTTCCGCGCGCTCATCCAGGCCGAGCGCACGGACGGCCGCACCGTGTTGTTGTCGAGCCACATCCTGTCGGAGGCCGAGGCGCTGTGCGATCGGGTCTCGATCATCCGCCAGGGCGTCACTGTGGAGACCGGGACCCTGGCGGATCTACGGCATCTGACCCGGGTGGCGGTGAAGTCCGATGTCGCACGACGACCTGACCTCAGCGGGTTGCCCGGCGTTCACGATCTCGTGCTGAACCACCTCGACGGCGCGGGGTTCCGAGTCGGATGCCAGGTGGACAACCCTGCGCTCGGGGCAGTCCTCGAACGACTCACCGCCGCGGGGGTCACGGCCCTCAGCAGCCAGCCCCCGACCCTCGAGGACCTCTTTCTGCGTCACTATGCGACCACGGCCGCTCAGCCGGCCGACTCGCCCGCACCATGAGGCTTGCACCGCGTGGGACGGAAGGGACGTGCAGCCTCCTCCGGCTCGCCCTCCGACGCGACCGGATCCTCGTTCCGGCGTGGACCTCGGTGCTCGCGCTTGCCGCCGTGGCATCCGCACAGGCCGTGAATGGTCTGTACTCGACGCTCGACTCGAGGGTCGAGGCAGCCGACGCGGTCAACGCGTCGGCTGCACTCGTCGCCATGTTCGGACGGATCTATGACCCGACGTCGCTCGGCGCCATCGCGATGGTGAAGATGACAGCGTTCGGCGGAGCCGGGGTCGCGATGATCGCCGGGATGATCACGGTGCGTCACAGCCGCACCGAAGAGGAGACCGGCCGCCTCGAGCTGCTCGGTGGCGCGGTCGTCGGTCGCCGCGCT
>NZ_DAOLGP010000020.1:0-4607 GCF_035329545.1 Candidatus Neomicrothrix sp. | reverse complement strand
GCGCTTGGCATCGCCGCCATCACGTCCGTGCTCATCGGGGCGGTGACCGCGCTCGGACTGGTGGCCTCGGGTCTTCCCGCCAGTGGTTCACTCGCCTTTGGCGCGGCCTGGGCGGGCGCCGGTCTGGCCTTCGCCGGGGTGGGTGCCGTCGCCGCCCAATTGGCCCGAACGTCGCGGGGCGCGACGGGGCTTACCGTGGGCGTGCTGGGACTTGCTTACGTGATGCGGGGCATCGGCGACACCAGCGCTCAGCTGTCGTGGCTCAGCTGGCTGTCTCCGCTCGGCTGGGTCCACTCGGTCCGGGCCTTCGCAGGGAACCGTTGGCCGGTGCTGGCGCTACTCGTCGGGTTCGCTGGAGTCATGGCGCTGGTCGCCTACGCCATCGCGGCGCGGCGCGATTTCGGAGCCGGCGTGCTCGCAGATCGGCCGGGACCGGCGCGTGCCCAGGGCTGGCTCGGCAGTACCGTTGGGCTCGCGTGGCGTCTGGAGCGGGGAGCTCTGATCGCCTGGGTCATCGCCTTCGCGATTCTCGGCCTCGTGGTGGGCGGGGTAGCCGGTGACGTCGGCTCCTTCCTCAACACGTCCAGCGGCCAGGACGTTCTGCGACGTCTTGGGGGCGAGAAAAGCCTCGTCGACGCGTACCTCGCCGCCGAACTGGGCATCCTCGGCGTCGTCATCGCAGCGTACGGTGTCCACGCCGCCCTGCGCCTCCGGACCGAGGAGGATTCCCGACGTGCCGAGGAGGTCCTCGCCACCGGGGTCACCCGCGTCCAGTGGGTCGGCAGCTTCATCCTCGTGGCCGCCGCAGGCACGGTCTGTCTGGCCCTCGCCGTTGGACTCAGCTCGGGAGCCGCCCGAGCCGTCCAGACGGGCCAGGTCTCGGACCTCTTTGACCTCCTGGCGGGCGCGCTGGTCCAACTCCCGGCCGTGTGGCTCGTCATCGCCGTGGTAGCGGCCGCCTACGGCATCGGATCTCGTGCTGCCCTCATCGGGTGGGGTGCACTGGTTGCGTTTCTGTTGCTCGGCGAGATCGGGCCCCTCCTCGAGCTGCCGGAGTGGATCATCGAACTCTCCCCGTTCGCCCACGTCCCAAAACTTCCCGGAACGACACTCACCGTTGCCCCGCTCGTGGTTCTTCTGGGGCTCGCTGCGGCCCTTCTGCTGGTCGGTCTCGCCGGGTTCCGCCGGCGAGACCTCGCCTGAGCAACCGGCGAACCCGGTGGTCACCCGGTAACGAGCGAAACCCCTGCTGGAGCAGGGGTTTCGCTGCAGAGCGGGTGACGAGAATCGAACTCGCATTCTCAGCTTGGGAAGCTGATGTTCTACCATTGAACTACACCCGCGACGGCCCCTGGATCATAGTGGACCCGCTCTTTCGCACCGAGTGCAGCCTATTGGCGAAGTGATCGAGGCTCGCCGTCGAGATGTCCGATTTCCGCCAGACACGGTCCGAATCCTCTGGGAGAATGGGGCCATGTCCTCCCCGAAGCCGCCCAAGTCGCCGGTCGCACCCGCCGACGAGTGGTCGGTCGCCTCGCTGCTCGCCGACCCGGAGCGCTGCTATCGGGCGGTGATCAGCCGTGACCGGCGATTCGACGGCCGCATTGTCTTGGCAGTCTCCTCCACCGGGATCTACTGCCGGCCCAGCTGCCCGACGGGGATCCGCCCCAAGCGCGTTAATGCCCGGTTCTATGCCACCGCAGCGGCGGCTCAGGGCGCAGGGTTTCGGGCCTGCAAACGCTGCCGTCCAGACGCTGCCCCCGGATCACCGGAGTGGGCGATGGGCGACGATCTGGTCAACCGGGCCATGCGGGCAATTTCCGCCGGCGAGATCGATCGCCTGGGCGTGGACGGGCTCGCCGACGGGCTGTCGGTCAGCCCGAGGCACCTCACCCGGATGCTGCACGCGCGGGTGGGGGCGACCCCGCTGTCGCTGGCACGGGCGCGCCGGGCCCATGCGGCCAGGCAACTGCTGGAACACTCGAACCTGTCGATAACCGAGGTGGCCTTTGCCGCGGGGTTTGGCAGCGTCCGGCAGTTCAACGACACCGTCCGAGAGGTGTACGACCGAACGCCGTCAAACCTGCGCCAGGCCCGGATGGCCAAGGGCGTCGCAAGCGGAGCGTTGTCGCCGGGGAAGCGCCGCCGATCGCTGGCGAAGGTCGGCGACCTCCCACATCGCAGCGACGGGCCAGCCGTGCACGCCTCCGCCCCGGTACCGACCACGCTGCGCCTGGCGATCCGTCCTCCGTTCGATGCCGCCGAAGTGATTCGGTTTCTGACCTCCCGCGCGCTGCCCGGCGTGGAACACGGCGACGGCTCGACCTTTACCAGGCTGTTGAGCCTGTCCGGCGGCCCGGCGACCATCACGCTGCGCCCGGAGTTCGACGATCGCCGAGGCGGCGAGTCGGCTTCGGTCGATGATGGGATGAACGTGGAGCTGCGGGTCACCGACCTGACCGATCTCTCCGCCGCGGTAAGCGTGGCCGAGCGGCTCTGCGATTCCACCTGCGATCCGGCGGGGGTGGTCGAACTACTCGGGGCCGACCCTCACCTGGGGCCGTCAGTGCACGCCCATCCGGGACGTCGCATGCCGGCCTGTGCCGACGGGTTTGAAGCGTTGGTTCGGGCAGTGCTCGGCCAACAGGTGACCCTGGGCAGGGGGTTGAGGTTGGCCGGGCAGTTGGTCTCGGCCGTCGCCCGGCCCGCCCCCGACTGGGCGCCGTCAGGCCTGACCCATCTTCCCCTTTCCGCAGCCGACGTCGCCGCCGCCGACCTGTCGATGCTGGGTATGCCGGGCGCCCGTCGGCGTGCGCTGACCGCCGCCGCCGAAGCGGTCGCCTCCGGCGTGGTCAGCTTCGATGCCCACGCCAGCCGGCAAGCGGTGAGGCAAGCGCTGCTGGCCGTGCCCGGAATCGGCCCGTGGACCGTCGACTACGTCGCACTTCGCGGGCTGGCCGACCCGGATGCCTTCCCGATCGGCGACGTGGCGCTTCAACGCGGGGCGGCCAACCTGGGTATCGACCGGGCCCCATTGGCCCTGCTCACCCGGGCCGAAGCATGGCGACCCTGGCGAGCGATAGCGACGGCCCATCTGTGGGCCAACGCGGGAAACGGGGTGCAACCGTGAGCGTGATGCCCACCATTCCTTCCACCTCCGGCACGAGGAGCCAACGATGATGAATCCGACGACCGACAGCGACCGCAATGATCGGGGCACCCACCCGACGGTCAGCCGGGTGATCGACACCCCGATCGGCCCGCTCACCCTGGTAGCCGACGACGTCGGGTTGCGCGCGGTGACCTGGCCCGACGAGGACGGGGCCCGAGTGGGGCTGAGCGGGCAACTCGGCGCCTCCGATTCGTCTGCGCCATCGCCGACGACGGTCCACTCCAGCGCAGCGATCGCCACCCTCGAGGCGAGCGAGGCCCAGCTGCGGGAGTACTTCGCCGGTGAGCGACAGGACTTCGACCTGCCGATGCACCTGGTTGGTACCGACTTTCAACAGGAGGCCTGGCGGGGTCTGGCCGACATCCCCTACGGGCAGACGATCAGCTACGGCGAACAGGCCGAGCGGCTGGGTCGGCCCAAGGCCGTGCGGGCGGTGGGCGCGGCCAACGGCCGCAATCCGCTGTCGATCGTGTTGCCCTGCCACCGGGTGGTGGGCGCCAGCGGCGACCTCACCGGATTTGCCGCGGGCCTCGAAACCAAGCGCTGGCTGCTCGCTCACGAGTCGGATCAGGCGCCCCTGCCGTTCGCCTGATCGTTGGTCGCTCGACTACAGCGCTGATCATCGGCCGTGCGGTGACGAACTTGGGTGGCATTTGGGACTACAGGTGACCCAAAGTCCACCCAAGTCGGAGGTGGGTAGGCGTTAAAGGAGGGTTCGTCGAGCCGCTGGACGGTTGTCCGGGCGGGCTACGCCTCGACAAAGCCAGCAGCTTGGTGGCAGTTCAGGCCTTGCGCAGCCAGCGATTTGGTGGCGGGTCAGGCCTTGAGCGCGACCGGCAGGTTGGCGGCGGCTCAGCCCTTGAGCGCGGCCAGCAGCTTGGTCGGCGTGTCCTTGGGGCTGATCTTGGGCCATGCTTGCTCGATCACGCCGTCGGCATCGATGAGGTACGCCGAGCGGATGATGCCGTCGTACACCTTGCCGTACAGCTTCTTCTCGCCCCATGCGCCGAAGGCCTTGGCCACCGTGTGATCAGGGTCGGAGAGCAACGGAAACCCCAGCGAGTGCTTGGTGTCCCAGTTGTGTTGCTTCTTGGGTGTGTCGGGGCTGATGCCCAGGATGGTGACGTCGCCGATCGCGCCGGCGATGTCACGCAGGCCGCAGGCCTGGGTAGTGCAGCCGGGAGTGTTGGCCTTGGGGTAGAAGAAGACCAGTGTGCGATGGCCCCGCAGGTCGGCCAGGGCAACCGTGTCGCCGTGCTGGTCGATCAGTGAGAAATCGGGAGCAGGATCGCCGATGGTCGCCATGGGTGCCGAATCTAGCCAGCCGCTCGTCGCAAAGGCGCGGTCACAACGTCAGTGGGTGGGGCACGTTGCGAAATCGTAACTGTTCAGGTGTCATGGTCCGGCGGCGGGTAGCGCGGGTGCCCAGGTGGTG
>NZ_DAOLGP010000019.1:67974-72038 GCF_035329545.1 Candidatus Neomicrothrix sp. | reverse complement strand
GCCTGCATGTCCAACGGCGGCGGACGGGTGAGTGCCGAGGAGTTGGCGGCGGTGAGGTGCCCGGTGCTGGTCGTGCTCGGCGAGCACGACTTTGTGGCGCCGGCCGACCAGCTGATCGAGGCGCTGCCCGACGCCACCCTGGTGACGCTGCCCCGCACCGACCACGCCCGCACGCCCAAGTCGTTCGAGTTCATCGACGCCGCGTTGGGCTTCCTTCGGGCGCAACCGTGATGTTGAATGCGGGGGTTGAATAAACGAGGCTGCAAAATTCTGCACCACCGTGGGTGCAACAGACGCCTCCGCCGGCGTGGACCGGGCATCCCCCGCAGCAGACTCCACAGCAACCCGCCTACCGGGGAGTAGATGCACCCGACCAGGCCCAGCAAGCGGCCGCCCAGTTTGTCGCTCTTGCCGGGGCATCTTCCGACCCGCCGGACTACACCGGGAGCGGGGAACAGGAGGTGGATGATCGGCCCTTGTGGGAGTACAAGGTGATCAGCTCCACTTTTGGCACATCGCTGGAAGGCGAGCTGAATGTTTGGGGGGCCTCTGGTTGGGAGGTGATCTCGATCGCCGGGATGAACGGTACGGTCACGATCACCGGCAACAAGATGTTCGTGGTGCTCAAGCGGCGAAGCCGGGCGGTGGAGGCCGTGGTCTCAGCGGCATCGGACTATCTCGGGGAGTTGCGGGGCTACTACGGCCCGGCCTTCGACCAGGTGAAACAACCGTTATGGTGACGAATTGCTGGCGCGGGCCGCTCGGGCGCTGCTCTCGTCGGGGCTGCAGCCGCTGAACCCCTTGCTGCTCATCGAGCTTGCCTGCCAGAAGATGCAGAAGACCAAGCGAGGCAAGGACGATGTCGTCGTGGCTCAGGTCTTCCCGAAGGCACAGATGCAGGCTCAGCTTCAGTAGTCGTCAGGACCTACGGGGTGGGCCCGCCGACGTGAAGCGGGTGCCCGGCGGGTCGTGCGCCCAGGCGGCGGGTTGGGCCCAGCCGTCGTCGAAGACCAGTTCCTCGACCGGCCGCCGCCGGACCGGCCCGTGGTGGCCAGCCGGTCGCCCGAGCGTCAGGGTGGCCGAGATGGCGACCTCCACGGGGATGCCGAGCAGTTCTCGAAGTTCGGCGTCGACGTGCGCGTGCCACATGGTCATCACCCCGCCGTACCCGAGTGCCCGGGCGGCGAGCAACAGGTTTTGACAGGCGGGGTACACCGATGCGCCCTCGGTGGGCGTGGGGTCGCGATGACGGATCAGGCAGGCCAGTACGACCACCGGGGTCGACTCGAAGTGGTCGACGAAGTGCTCCATCGTGGTGGCCATGCGGGCCTTCGGGCTGTCATCACGGCTTCCGCTGCCGGCGTCGTAGCCGTCTCGGCGTCGCTTCTCGGCCCACAGGGTGCGGAAGCTCTCGCCGAGCAGCGTTTTGGCCTTGAAGGCCCGGGGGCCGTCGCGAAGCACGACGAAGCGAAACGGCTGACGGTTGCTGCCCGAGGGCGCCCGCGTGGCGTGCCACATGATCGTCGCCAGGTCGTCGTCGTCCACCGGCTCGTCGCGGTAGCGACGGATCGCCCGGGTGGTGGCCAGCCCGTGGAGCAGCCCAACCCGTTCGACGGGTTCAACGCCGGCCGGCCCAGCTTCGTCGCCCGAGTCCATCAGCCGGTTGCGTCCTCGCTCGAGTCCGACCCCTCGCCCTCGGTCTCCTCCGGCATGCCGATCACCTCGGTCGGAAGCCGGTGGCGGTACATGAGGTCGGGGTCGTCGACCGCCATTTTCAGATACCGCCGTGACGGCTCGTAGGCACCGCTGATCAGCTCGCTGGTGTGGTCCAGCTCCAGATGCGAGAAGTCGGCACGGGGCGGGCCGGGCAGGTAGATGACCGGCACGTCGGCGGGTACGAAAGACAGCGCCGCACCCGCCTGGCTGTTCTGGGTCAGCGAGATCGACCACTCCATCACTTGCCACAGGTTGGTCGGTCGAGGCGCCGGCTGACCGGGGAAGGTGCAGTCGAGAAGCACCAGCGTCCGGGCACCCATCTTGAGCGCCTGACCGATCGGCAGCTTGGCCACCAGGCCGCCGTCGTAGAGGAGGCGGTCGTCCCGCTCAATGCCCGGCAGAAACCCGGGCATGGCTGCGCTGGCGAGCAGCGCCGACTTGGCCGGGCCGGACGTGAGCGCCACCGCAGCACCGGTGTCGACGTCGGTGGCCATCGCTGCAAACGGCACCTCGAGATCCTCCAGGTCGTCCGCCGGCAGGTGGGCATCGATGAACTCGGCCAGGCCGTCGTTTGAGTAGAGGTGGGTCTTGTCGATGCGCAGCGAGCGGATCGACTGCCAGGGCGAACCCGGGAAGATCTGTTCCTTGGTGATCGTCGGCCAGATGTGGGAGAGCCGGTTGGCGCCACCGGCCAGGTCGGACGCGAGGAAGGCGCCATTGAGCGCACCGACCGACGTGCCGACGATCAGATCGGGCTTCACGCCGAACTCTGAGAGGGCCTGCAACATGCCCACCTGGGCGGCACCCAGGCTGGCGCCGCCGCCCATGACAAAGGCGATCGGGCCGGGCAGGTCCAACTTGCGGTTGCCAGCGTTGCTACCTGCGTTGTTGGTTGATGAACTCACCCTAGGAGTGTGGCACCTGCCCGGTTCGGGCGCCCGAGCTGTGAGCGGCCGACGTCGTCAGCGTCCGCCGCGACCGGCCAGGTAGGCGGACGCCGCAGCGCGGGCCTCCGGGTCGGCGAGGGCCACCGCCAGGTGTGCCGAGGCGGTCCACCCGGACTGGGTGGACACCATGTCCTCGGTGGCCTCCTGGACCTGACGCTTGGTGGTGCGCAGCAGCGAGACCGGCTTGGCGGCCAGTGACGCCGCCAGCTCGTCGGTCTCGATGCGCAGCCGATCGAGGGGCACCACCCGGTTGACCATGCCGAGGCTCTGCGCCTCGACGGCATCGAAGGGGCGACAGGTCATCACCAGCTCGCGGGTGACCGCCGGGCCTACCTCGCGCACCAGGCGGGGGATGCCTCCCCATGCCAGAGGAATACCGAGATCGACCTCTGGGATGGCGAAGCGGGTGTTATCTGCGGCGATGCGCAGGTCGCAGCCGACCGCCAACAGGATGCCGCCTCCGACGCAGTGGCCATGGATGGAGGCGATCGTGATCGCCTCCATGTTCTCGACGGCGTCGACCATGCGATAGCCGAGGTCGACATCGGGTGGGTCGTTCGACGGCCCGCTGATCTCTCGCAGGTCGAAGCCGGCCGAGAAGGCCCGGTCGCCGGCGGAGGTGATGACGACCACCCGTGCGCTCTCGTCGTCGAACCAGCGGGCGGCATGGGCGATCTCGGCCAGCGTGTCCGAGCCCAGCGGGTTGAGCTGGTCGGGCTGGTTAAGCGTCAGCCGGCCGATGCCGTCCGTCAGCTCGACGGTAAGCGTGGAGAAGGTGCCTGCTGTGGATGTCATGGGCCGATCATCGCACCTCGGGGGTTGCGAGGTTTGGCCGATCGCTCATTTCCTCCGCCCTGGACGGCCGACAGGTGGTGGGAGCGTAGAATCTCGTCAGTCGTGCCACAGGGCGGTCAGCAGGGGGACACCAACGATGAGCACACCGGACCAGCATCAGGTGGAGCAGAGGGAGCCGGCTCATTACGACGTTGTGGTGGTGGGCGCGGGTATCTCCGGGATCGGCGCCGCCTATCACCTGGGATCGCTCAGCCCTGACCGGTCCTACGTGATCCTGGAGGGCCGTGACGACCTGGGTGGCACGTGGGACCTGTTCCGCTACCCGGGCGTTCGCTCCGACTCTGACATGCACACGCTTGGCTACAGCTTCAAGCCGTGGAAGGCCGAGAAGTCGATTGCGGATGGGCCCTCGATTCTCGAGTACCTCAACGAGACGGTGGATGAGTACGCCATCCGCGACCACATCCGGTTTCGCACGCTGGTCGAGCGGGCCGAGTGGTCCACCGAGGACGCACGCTGGACCGTCACCACTCGGCGGCGTCCCGCCGAGACCAACGGCTCTGCGACCAACGGCTCTGCGACCAACGGCTCTGCGACCAACGGCTC